>NZ_CP083667.1:300000-422800 GCF_020097835.1 Haloprofundus halobius | reverse complement strand
TTCGGTCACTTGCGACATCGAGCGAATCGGTCGCTGGCTATCGTGAACTTCAACTTGTGTTGTATTGAATGTATGTACTGAACACCATCTCTGAACACTATCCCTGAACACCATCGCTGAATACTATACCTGAACACCACCGCTAAACACCATTTTATGTCTTCACTCATTCACACACGACTCGAACACATGTGAAGAACAATATCGATGACTGGGGTCGCTGAGTTGGATGAACACCGTTCGTGACGCGTTCCCAGCTCAGAGCTGGAGTTCATCCACCAGTTACGTTCTCTCTTGGTTCGGTCTCGAACGCTTCGGCCAACCGCTCACGCATATAGTCGCGTCGAAGCTGTCGCGCTCGGGCATCCGAGAGATAGTTCTGCAGGACGACTTCGGCGCTCGAACTCCCCTGTTCGGCGGCGATCTCGTCGAGGCTCCCGAGGACCACGTCGAGCGACGAGGCGTACGCGTCGTACCAGAACCGTCGTCCCATCTTCGGAGCGGGCGAGACGCCGTCTATCTCGTCGGGTAACGTCGCGCGCTCGGCCAGTTGGTTGAATCGGTTCCAGACGGTCCACCGGGAGATGTGCTCGCGCGAAGCGTGCGGCGACGGAAACAGGTGCCCCTCCCACTCGTCGCTGTCGGCTTCCTCAGCGATTCGGTTTTCGAGTTCGGCGCGCCCGTACAGAAGCGAGACTTCACCGGGACCGTTCTTCCGCGCGCGGAAGTCGATGTACGGGACGTCGTCATCGGGAACGTCGAGGACGAACTGACCGACGTGGAGACGGGCGACTTCGTTCGGTCGGAGTCCCCACGCGCAGAGCGCGAGCACCAGGAGCCGCTCCTCCCCATCGGCGGCGGCGCGATAGAGCGCACTCACGTGCTCGCTCGACAAACATGGGGTGTCGGCGTCTTCGTCACCGTTGGTCGATCCGGACCAGTCAAACTCGTCGTCGAGGCCGTCAGCGGGGTTCATCCGCGCCCACTTGCGCCGCACGAGGTGAGCGTACCAGTTCGAGACGGCGAGGTGGATTCGGCGTTTGGTCCGACCGCTGTCGAGGTCGCCGTGGAGGCGGTCGAACGCCGCCCAACACGCATCTACCGCTTCGTAAGCGGGGGTCTCACTATCTCGTGCGACCGGGGTCAGGAGGTCACCTGTCCCGTTCTCCGCTCGATACGCGCGGATGTACCGATTGATCCGATACCGGAGCGTCTCGATGGAGGACTCAGCGAGTCCCTTGCGCTCGCGTCGCGACGAGAGGAATGATTCGACGGCCTCGACGGTTCGGTCGTCGTCGGACGCCCAGTCGTACCCCCCGGTTTTCGCTTCGAGTTCCAGGTCCTCCGCCCAAAACTGGGCGAACGTCTTGTCGTGGTACTCTCGGAGAGCGTACAGCAACGGACGCAGGTCGTGTGTTCGAAGCCATCGATGTGTCGGCCTGTCGCGTCGAGGGTCTATTCCGTCGGCCTCCAGTTGGGGCGCGACGACGGTCCAGTACGCGTCGACGAGTTCGTCGAGGTCGAGGAGCGTCCAGGAGACGTCGTCGACGGTCTTGCTCTCGATTTCGCTTGCCGGATTCGGCGTCTCACCCACGGTTCTCCCTCCGCGGCTTCCGATATCGTCGGCGCCGAACCCCGGGTAGCCGTCCCGCCTTGCGGGCTTCACTTTCTAAGACGGTCATTTTCTGCTGATAGACTCGTTCAGACAGATAACGTATATATTTTGGGAACCAACTGACTCCTCCAGTCTGTGTGAACACCGATCGTGGGGGGCTGTGGCTGTCGTATCCTGAATAAACCTCATATTGCGATATGTAAATGCTCCCTGTGGATTCCCACAGTCTCGGAGGATGGGCTAGTTTCAGAGCACACTCCCTTTTCGTCGGGATACCACAGGGAGAACTAATAGAAGGCATCATCCTCAGGGGGTGCGGTTTCCCCCTCCCCGAGATCGCGTTCGTCCAAGGTTCGGAGTTACCTCCTGCGGACCGAAGTTGGTGTTGCCGAGACGGACAGGATTTAGTTTCGTCGCCGACGAAGTCTCGCTCAATGGGTGTCTATCGAATAGTCTCGTCCGTGTTCCTGTGGCAACTCGCGGCGAGCGTGTGCTACTACGCAGTATTCGATTCGACACCCTTCTTTCGCAAGTATTTAAGACGACGCGGAGGAGATGTACACCCGACCAGTACGGTGGTCCGAGAGTGGATCAGACTCCCTCGTCGCGAACGAACCGCTCGATGCGGTCGAACCCCTCCTCCAGTTCCTCCAGACTGCTCGCGAAGCTCACCCGGATCGACCCCTCCCCGCCCGCGCCGAACCCCTCGCCCGGAACGGTCACGACGCCGTACTCTTCGAGAAGGCGTTCGGCCACCTCGAAGCTCGTACCGTCCAACAACTGGACGTCGAGGAAGGCGTAGAAGCCGCCGTCGGGGACGGGACAGGAGAGCGTTGGAATCGCTTCGACGCGGCTCTGGACGTAGTCGCGACGTTCGCGAAACGCCCGGCACATGGCTTCGGCACCGTCCTGCGGTCCGGTGAGCGCAGCGATGGCGCCGTGTTGGGAGAGACTCGACGGGCAGGACGATGTCCCGGGGTGAAGCTTGATGGCCCCCCTCGCGAGGTGTTCGGGGCCGACGAGCCAACCGAGTCGCCAGCCAGTCATCGCGTACTGCTTCGAGCAGGCGTTGATGACGACGACGTTGTTCGCGTCGAGGTCGGCCGCGAGACTGCGTCGTGCTCGGCCGCCGCCTCCACGACGGCTTCGACCGCCTCGGGGTCGTACACCTGGCTCGTTGGATTCGAGGGTGAGTTGAGCACGACACAAGCGGTGTCGTCGCCGATGGCGTCGACGACGCGGTCGACGTCGAGGTCGAAGTCGTCCGCCGCCGAGAGCGCGACTTCGACGGGCGTCGCGCCCGCGAGCTGAATCTGGAGGCGGTACTGCGGCCACGCCGGCGTGGGGAGAACCACCTCGTCTCCCCGTTCGGCGGTGGTCAACAACGTGAGATACAGCGCCTCCGTCGCGCCCGCTGCCGCGATTACCTGACTCGGCTCGATCGAGAGATCGTGGTCGCGCTCCATCTTCTCGGCGATGGCCGCACGGAGTGCGGGGAGACCCGCGTTGTGCGTGTAGTGCGTGGCACCGTCTCGTGCTGCCGCCGCCGCAGCCTCGACGATGTGTTCGGGCGTGTCGAAATCGGGTTCACCGATCTCCAGTCGCACGAGGTCGCCCGACTGCTGCTCGGCGAGGTCGTACATCGTTCGAATCATCGTCTCGTCGATGTCATCGACGCGACGAGCGAGCGGAACCGCGGGTCTCGCTGTCATACCACTTCTGTATCCGCGCACCTCTTAAACGTGCGCCCCGAGTTCGGCTCCATATTCAGTCGGTCATCGCAGTCACGACCGGACAGTCGGCGCTCAGCAGGACCTCCTGGGTCGTACTGCCGAAGATGGCCTTCCCGACCGGCGACCGACGTCGACCGCCGACGACGACGAACCTCGCGTCGAGATGCTCGGCCTCAGCCAGTATCTGGTCGGTGGGGTCGCCGACGCGTCCACGGGTCTCGACGACGCTCTCGTCGAACTGGTCGAGTCGTTGCTCCACGACCCGTTTCGCGTACCGTGCCGCGCTGTCCTCTTCCTGTTCGAACGAGACGTCCGAGAAGTCGGCGACGCTCCCTATCGCCTGTTTGTGCGCCTCGAAGCCCTCGTCGGGGACGACGTGCAAGACGACGAGCGGCTCTCCGTACGCGGTGGTTAAATCGTACGCGACGGAGACGACGTGTTCCGAATGTCCCTCCTCACAGATGGCTGCGAGTATCGAGATACGCTCATGCTCCCGTCCGGACTATAAATGTATCACCGCGAACACGACCGGACTCTCCCACCCAGTCGTACCCCTCGCCTACGCCGGTCGGACGACTGGACTGCCGAACTCGGAGGCGAGAGACTAAGTACAGTCGCGACACACTCTCGCGAATGCCCGTACGGATTATCTCGACCGGCGGAACGATCGCGTCGACGGAAGACGAGGGTGCCGATACGAACCCCGACCTCACGAGCGACGACCTCGTCGCCGCCGTTCCGGCGCTCGGCGCGTTGGCAGACGTCGAAACCGAGGATTTCAGCACCGTCCCGAGTCCGTATCTCACCTTCGAGGATCTGCTAGAACTCGTCGACCGCCTGGCGGAACTCGACGACGACCTGAACGTCGACGGCGTCGTCGTCACGCAGGGGACCGACAACCTCGACGAGACCTCGTACTTCGTCGACTGCTGTTACGACGGGGGGACGCCGGTCGCCTTCACCGGGGCGATGCGCACGCCCTCGCAGGCCGGTCCGGACGGACCGGCGAACCTGCTCGCCAGCGTCCGGACCGTCCTCAGTGACACGGCCCGAGAACAGGGCGCGCTCGTCGTGTTCAACGACCGAGTGCACGCCGCGCGTGAGGTCGTCAAGACGCACTCGATGAACGTCGACACGTTCCAGACGCCGGAGTTCGGGCCGCTCGCGTCTGTCGACGAGAACCGCGTCACGTGGCGGCGATACCCCGAGAGCCCCGACCCGACGTTCGAACCCTTGTCGTCGGACCTTCCCGAGACCGTCCTCACCTGCGTCGCGACCCTCGACATGAGCGACTCCGTACTTCGACTCGGACGCGACGCCGACGCGGTCTGTCTCGCGGCGATGGGTGCCGGTCACGTCCCGCCGAAGGTTCTCCCCGCCCTCGAAACGCTGCGTGACGACGGCGTCCCGGTCGTCGCGACGACTCGCTGTCCGGAGGGACGGCTCGCCCGTCGAACGTACGGGTTCCGGGGGAGCGAGCGGACGCTGCAGGAACTCGGATGCTACTACTCGGACCTGAACCTCCAGAAGACTCGGGTAAAGACGGTGCTCGCGCTCGCGGACGGTCGCCTCGCGGACGCGTTCGACCGGCCGACGCCGAGCTAGCGCGCACCGCTCGGCACCGCCCGACACCGTCGGCGGCGTCTCCACACCAAGCACGGCGTTTCTCCCCGATACGCTCGCCGATACGTTATTGATAGCTCCGCCCGTCGCGGTCGCGTAAGGCTTGCCATTACAACCATAGGATTGTAATCGCCTATGAAAAGTACAATATTGTAGTATAGTTGATATTCGCACTCAACCAATAATCGGATACACGCCTCGTTTGGACACCTGTTCAGACAGTCAGAACAAGGATCTCGTCGACGCTGCTAACTGACGGGTGTCTCAGACGTTGGGACCCTCCCGCTGGTGACTGTTAAACATATGTTTACCGCGTGCGGACTTCACGATGTAAACGGCAATCAATCTGTTTACCCTCAGCGATTTCGAGAAGACACATACGCTGTCAGACGTACTCGAACTGTGCGCAGACGCAGGATACGACGGCGTCGAATTTCTCCATCGGTTCCCGGAAGCCGACTTGGAGAGTGTCAAGTGGATACTGGATTCAACCGGTCTAACGGTTCCTAGTGCGCATCTCGGTCCGCTGGGTCGCCGCAGGTGGCGATGACCGGTTGAGCGAATCGAGGCGCTAGGCGATCGACTCGAATTCTCCACGTCAAGGACGTCGATATCGCGGAGAAACGATCTGTTGAGGTCGGAGAGGGTAACGTCGATCTCGCTTCGTGTGTCGACGCAGCCCTGGCAGCGGGTGTAAATCAGTTCGTCTATGAACACGACGAACTGGATAACTCCCTCATGTCCCTCGAACTCGGTGCTAAATTCCTTACTGATCTATAGTCGCGCTCGTGTTTTCTATTCGGTGGCATGTTCGTTGTTACACGCCGTCTCCTGTCGTCTCTAAAAGGACGATTGTTCACCCAAGCTGAACACCGTTTTAATTCATAATTATGCTTCTGAATCTTTCACAGCGGTGTATATGTGACACATATCTCAGTAAGGCCGTTATTTGTTCCAATTTGTGCTATATATTCTCTCTATTCTATCTGTAACAAAAATACTCGGTTTAGCATTATTCCACGCTTTCTTCTTATTAATAATTTTGCGTCGGTCGTAAGTCGACTGAGAGCGTCTCGGACTGCCAGGCGCGCTTCAGGTTCAGAACACCCGTGCCGGCGTTCTATCTAGGTGAACAGATCCGTCGCTTGTCGTAGGACCTCCTTCCCCGATCGATGAGGTTCGTACGATACGATAGCGTCAAATTTCACCATTTGTGGAGAAGAAATACTCATGTTGGTCCGACCAGGCAATCGAGGTATGCAACAGTACGACGTTGTAGTGACTGGAGCAACACCTGCGGGCATCGGTGCAGCGGTCCACGCCGCCCGGTCAGATCTCGACACGCTCCTGATCGCGTACAACGATCACCTCGGTGGTATGATGGCGAGTGGACTCGGGATGACGGACACACTCTTGCATCCTAGCAAGGGCCGGTCACCAGTCCTCGACGAGTTCTTTGAGCGAGTTGCAACACACTACCGAGAAGAGTATGGACCCGATTCGGCTCAGTATCGGACCTGTAACGATGGTCTTGTCTTTGAACCCCACGTTGCAGAAGGAGTATTCGACGCGCTTGTCGATGCAGAAGAGACGCTTGATGTCGAACGCGAGTGGCACCCGGTCGCCGCAGAACGCTCTGGGCGGACCGTCTCGGGCGTTACGTTCGAGGCCTCTCACGACGATCGAACGATGACGGTGAGAGCCGAGACCTTTATCGACGCGACCTACGAGGGTGATCTGGCGGCGACAGCGGGGGTTCCCTATCGGGTCGGTCGTGAGGCCCGCGAGGAGTACGACGAACGCTTCGCCGGTACCGTGTTCACGAACGCCGACGACGTGACGACGATCGGGTCCGGCAGCACGGGCGAGGGCGACGACGCCGTCCAGTCGTACAACTACCGCATCTGTCTGAGTAGCGACCCGGACAACATGCGCTACCCGGAGAAACCCGACGGCTACGACAGACGGGAGTACCTCTGGGTACTGCACGACCTCAAGAAGATGCGCGAACTGCTCGACGAACGGAGCGTCGAGGATCCCATGGCGTTCGGACTCTCGGACCGGTCGGCCCCGGAACTCGCAACTGCCATGCGGCGCTGGTACGACCGAAACGAACCTCCCGTTGCCGTCGACGACGACGACCGCTGGGTCCCGTTGGCGGACGATGTGTATCGGGGCTCCGATCCGGTCGAAGACGAACTTCTGCCGTTGCCGGCCCAGACGCGCCTGCTGGACCGGTCCCCTGAAGGTCTCGCGGGTGACATCCATCTCGAACAGGAGGGTGAGGAGTTCGTCTGGGGGAACCTGCCCAACGACAAACGGGACATGAATGCTTGCGATCTCGTTGGTGAGTCCCACGCGTATCCCGAGGCCGACTGGGAGACGCGCCACGAGATCGCCCAGCAGCACCTCGACTACGCTATCGGCTTCATCTACTTCCTCCAGAATGACGACGCAGTTCCCGAACGCGCGCAGCGCGAGGCTCGGCAATGGGGGCTCGCGACCGACGAGTTCGAGGACAACGACAACAAGCCGTTCCAGCTCTACGTCCGCGAGGCCCGCCGTATCGAGGGGCGTGAGACGTTCACGGAACACGACGCCTTCCTCGCCGAACAACTCGACCGCGCGCCGGTCAACGACGGGTCGGTCGCCATCGCGGAGTTCCCGCTTGACCCCCACGACGTGAAGGCAGTCCGACGCACCGGGACCGCCTCGGACGGCCGATTTTTCTTGACCGAGTCGACCGTCCCCTCCCAGATCGACTATCGGACGTTGCTTCCCGAGGGGCTCGACAATCTGCTGGTGCCGGTCGCGCTGTCGGCCAGCCACGTCGGATTCCAGACGGTTCGGCTCGAACCGACGTGGTTTCAGCTCGGCGAGGCCGCCGGCGTCGCCGCCGCCTGCGCGCTTCGCACGCACGCGCTCCCCGGGACCCTCGATCTCGTCGACCTCCAATGTGAATTGGCCGAAGCCGGGACGATGCTCACCTACTTCACGGACGCCGATTCGACGGCCGACGAGCCGTGGGCCGCGGCTGTTCAGGTCCTCGGCGCGAAAGGCTTCTTCGACGGCTATGCGGCCCGACCCGACGACCCCCTCGACGCTGCGACGGCCGACGTGTGGGCTGCGGCGACCATCGACCTCGTTTCCGGTGACGGTGATGCGTCGGAACGGGCCCGTCAACTGCCAACTCCTGAGGAGCGATCTGTCGCCGAACCGGTCAGCAGCGAGGATTTCCTCGCGACGCTCGCAGACGAACTCGAAACGGACACCGATCCGGCGGCTGCTGCGTCAGAGGTGGGAGTCCCCGATGAGGTGACGCTCACCCGCGGTAAAGCCGCCCAAATCGTTTACAGATTCGTGACCGCCCACCGCGGTATCGACATCTGAACGTCCTAAATCTGCCGTTAGTTGCCGGCTCAGCGTTGCTCGTAGACGCGGGCTTCGTAGGGACGCAGCGCCTCGTCGACGGCGGAAACCGTCTCGTCTGTGTAGTTGCCGATCAGTACGTCGAACTCGTTTCCGGCGAGCGCTTCCGGCAGGCCGATCGCGATTGCTTCGTCGTCGAAGTTGAGGGCCACGAGCACCCGCTCGTCACCGTCGGACCGCATATACGCGAAGAGGGCTTCGTGGTCGGGGCTAGCAACTCGAACTCGCCGTCGGCGTCCATCGCGTCTGTCGATCCGGTGATGTCATCACCGTAGAAGGCCAGCAAGTGTCCGTGATCGTTCGTTGGTGTCGCCTCCATCGGTATATCGGCCGTGTCGACCGCCGTTGACTGCCAATACGTCTCCGAGAAGCGATGGGCCGTGCTTCGTCGATTATCGAGTCGACGATGTCTGCGATGGAAATTTAATCGTTGTGCCGAGCGTCTACTGTGGAGGAAAGATATTTAACCGGTTACAGCCTGTGTCGAGGCGAATGACAGTGTTATCAGACGACCAGCTATCGTCGTTCCGCCGGAACGGGTACGTCAAGATCAAGCAGGCCGTTTTGGACGACCATTGCGAAGCCGCCGTCGACGCAATTTGGGACTTTCTCGGGAAGTCACCCGACGAACCGGAGACCTGGTACGGCCCGCCTTCGGGCCTCGACGAACTCGCTCACGGTCAATTCGCCGGTATGGTCAACCTCTATCAGCATCAGGCGCTCTGGGACAACCGCCAGCATCCGGACGTGTACGAGGCGTTCAACCAGCTCCTTGGCGAGTCCGATCTCTGGGTGAGTCTCGACCGCTGTAACATGACGCCGCCGAGGCGCGAGGAGTATCCGGAGTACAGTTCGTCGTTTATCCACTGGGACGTCGATACGTCGCCGCTTCCCGAGCGGCCTGTCAGCGAACAGGGCACGTCAGCGATCCCGTTCGGCGTGCAGGGGGTTCTCTACCTCGAGGACACGACCGAAGAGATGGGTGGGTTCCAGTGTGTTCCAGAACTGTATCGCGAACTCGACGAATGGGTGCAAAACGCGCCCGAAGACAGGGACCCCTACGAACCGGACTTCGACGACCAGTACGAAATCGAGTCAATCCCGGGCGAGCGAGGGGATCTCGTCATCTGGGACAGCCTCCTCGCGCACGGCAACGGACACAACGAGTCGAATCGGCCGCGTCTCGCTCAGTATATCAGTATGTTTCCCGCACAGCCGAGCGACGAGGGCACTCGCCAGAACCGGATCGAGAGCTGGCAGAAACAGCAGGCGCCGGCTGAGGAACGGCGGGACCCCCGGGACAGAGAAGCGCAACGATACGAGAGAGCCGAACTCTCGGGACTCGGCGAACGGTTGCTCGGAATCGAACGGTGGGAGGACTGATTCGGACGACTGCAAACGAAGCTCTACTCCGCCAAAGTATGCGACCGTGGTAGACGACTTCCGACGTCTCTACCGACAATCCTCCCGTAAAGAACTTCTGGCGCGTGCAGGCCGGCAACGTCGACGACTCGTCCGAGCCGTTTCTCCGAACGATCTCCGAGTGAGCGGGCAGCCAGATCGGGAGTCAATTGCAGCAGTCGGTGGACGATCGGGTTGCGGTACGAGCCCGTCTTTTCACTGCCGCTCGAACGCAGCGGGCTGCTCGTTGATCTCTCGGATCCGTTCGGGGTCGAACTTCGGCTCGCGGTCGTACGTGTACAGGCCGTTCGTCTCCTGTTCGATGTCGTACAGTTGCGTGTAGCACAGCGCCCACATGTCCTCATTGTCTAGCAGCGTCTCGGTGAGCCCACGGTAGCGCTCGAAGAACTCGGCCTCGTCCGCCGGGCGGTCGCCGTAGCCCCATCCGTCCTCGACGTCGGGGTTCCACCAGATGCCGCCGTACTCGCTGACGTAGCTCAGGGTCTCCCAGGTCGTCCTGTCGTGAGCGCTGGGCTCGACCGGCCCGTCGGTCTCGCCGTAGGTCTCGCGGAACGCCTCGGGGTCCTGCTCGTAGTCGTGCGCGTCGACGAGGTCAGTTTCGACGTGATACCAGCCGCTCGTGTCGATGACGGGCCGCGTGGGATCGAGTGCCTTCGTCGCGCGGTACAGCGTTCGCACGAGGTCCTCGTGGGTGTCGGACGCGGTCTCGTTGAGCGGCGTCCATCCCACCAGCGACGGGTGATTGTAATCGCGCTCGACGACTTCGAGCCACTCCTGTAGGAAGGGGCCGAGCGCCGCGGGATCGCTGTGAGTCAGCCCCCAGTTCGGCCCCTCGTCCCAGACGAGGTAGCCGAGCCGGTCGGCGTGATAGAGGTAGCGCGGCTCGAACACCTTCTCGTGGAGGCGTGCGCCGTCGAACCCCATCTCCTTGCTGATCTCGATATCCTCGATTAGCGCCTCGTCGGTGGGCGCGGTGTAGAGCCCGTCGGGGTAGTACCCCTGATCGAGGACGAGGCGCTGGAATCGGGGTTCGCCGTTGAGGTAGACACGGTGTTCGCCGAGCGTCACCGAGCGCAGTCCGAAGTAGCTCTCGACTGCGTCGACCGTCGCGCCGTCGTCGAGCACCGCGAGTTCGAGGTCGTACAGGTTCGGCTCCTCGGGCGACCACCGGTGTGTCTCGGCCAGTTCGAGCGTGAACGCAGCGAAGCGACCGTCTGTCCGGACGGTGGTCGCGCCGACCGAACGATCGCCGAACGCGACTTCGGCACGGACTTCGCCGTCGAGCAGCGCGCCGGCAAGTTCTACTTCGGCGTGTACGGCGTCGTTCTCCGGGTCCGGTTCGAACTGGAGATTCTGGACGTACGTCTCTGGTACCGGTTCGAGCCAAACCGTCTGCCAGATACCGGTGACGCGGGTGTACAGCGGCCCGTGTGAGTGGTACTGCTGACTCTGCTTGCCACTGGGCTGGACGGGCGAGCGAGTATCGTCTTCGGCACAGACCGTGACGACGTTCGACCCCGGCGTCACGGTATCACTAATGTCCAGGCTAAACGGTGTGTATCCACCCCGATGGCTGCCGACCGACTCGCCGTTCACCCACACCTCCGCTTCGTAGTCGACCGCGCCGAAATGCAACAGGAGGTGGCCGCCGAGCCACTCCTCGGGCACATCGATCTCACGACGGTACCACACCGCGTCCATGAAGTCGGTGTGGCCGATACCCGACAGTTCGCTTTCGGGAGCGAAGGGAACGGTGATTTCGCCCGCAAGTCCGTCGGCATCGGGGAGCCCGCGGGCGCGACCGCTCGCGCCGTGATCGATCTCGAACGCCCACTGCCCGTTCAAATTACGCCACTGTTCTCGTCGAAGCTGAGGCCGCGGATACTCCTCCCGCGGCACGCGCTCGTCGTTCACACTCCATCTGTATCCCTGTGGTACATCAAACCATACGAAAAGCCGAATCATTTACGTGTTGTCGAGCGTTGGTACTCGCATGACAGCTGAGGAGCCAGTACCGTATCGCGATACATCGCTCTCGACGGACCGACGCGTAGCCGATCTGCTCGAACGGATGACCCTGACAGAGAAAGTCGCTCAGCTCACTTCTATCTCACCGACCTCTATCAGTGGGTTCAACGCCGAGGGGGGTGCCTTGATCGACGACGGCACGTTCGACGCGGACTTGGCCCGCGAGGTATTCGCCGACGGCGTCGGGCACGTCACCCGAATCGGTGGCGGCCCGAGCCTCGAACCCGAGCGCGCCGCCGAAGTGACCGAAGAGATCCAGTCGATCCTCGTCGAAGAGACCAGACTCGGGATCCCGGCCGTCCCCCACGAGGAGTGCCTGAGCGGTTACATGGGTCCGGACGGAACTACCTATCCGCAGGCTATCGGGATGGCGAGTACGTGGGACCCGGAGCTCGTCGAAGGAATGACCGAGCGAATTCGCGAGCAACTGTTAGCCATAGGGAGCGCCCACGCCCTCTCGCCGGTGCTCGACATCGCTCGGGACCCGCGCTGGGGCCGTACCGAGGAGACCTTCGGCGAGGACCCCCAACTGGTCGCCGAGATGGCGTCAGCGTACGTCCGCGGACTGCAGGGCGACGAGCCGAGCGAAGGTATCTCCGCGACGGTCAAGCACTTCGCCGGCCACGGTCTCGGTGAGGGCGGGAAGAACCGACCGACGGTCCACGTCGGGGAGCGAGAACTACGTGAGGTTCACCTCTACCCCTTCGAGGTGGCCGTCCGCGAGGAAGGTGTCGAATCGCTGATGAACGCGTACCACGACATCGACGGCGTCCCCTGTGCGGCCGATCGCGAACTCCTGACGGAGATCCTCCGCGAGGAGTGGGACTTCGACGGCACGGTCGTCTCCGACTACTTCAGCGTGATCCACCTCATCACCGAACACGGCGTCGCCGAGACAGACGAGGAGGCGGCGATCCAGGCGCTCTCGGCGGGGATCGACGTGGAGTTGCCGAAGATCGATTGCTACGACACGCTCGTCGAGGCAGTCGAGGAAGGGCGGATCTCCGAGGCGGTCGTTGACACCGCCGTTCGGCGAGTCCTCCGCCAGAAGTTCGAGAAGGGGCTGTTCGAGGAGCACGGCGCGGACCCCGACGAGGCCGCCGCGGCGTTCGGTCCCGACGCCAACCGCGAGTACGCCCGGCGAATGGCTCGCGAGTCCGTGACGCTGCTGAAAAACGATGGGACGCTCCCGCTCGCCCAGTCCGATTCGGTCGCGCTGATCGGCCCGAAGGCCGACGCGCCGACTGGACAACTGGGCGACTACGCCTACGCCGCCCACTACCCTGACGAGGAGTCGAACCGCGACATCGTGACCGTCAGGGACGCCTTCGAGTCACGGCTGGGAGACGCCGTCACCTACACGGAGGGCTGTACGACCAGCGGCCCCTCGACCGACGACATCGACGAGGCCGTCGCAGTTGCCAGCGATAGCGACGTGGTCGTCGCCTGCGTCGGTGCCCGTTCCGCGCTCGCGCTGTCCGGCGACGTAGACGCCCGCGCAGACCAGCCGTACCTGCCGACGAGCGGCGAGGGCGCGGACGTGACCGACCTCTCGCTGCCTGGTGTGCAGAACGAACTCCTCGAAGCCGTCCACGAGACCGGCACACCGCTGGTGGTGGTCGTCGTAAGCGGGAAACCTCACTCGATCACGTGGGCCGACGATCACGCCGCTGCGGTCGTCCATGCGTGGCTCCCCGGTGAGGAGGGAGGTAACGGTATCCTCGACGTCCTCACCGGCGACCACAATCCGAGCGGGCGACTGCCCATCTCGGTCCCGAAGTCGGTTGGGCAGCTCCCGGTATACTACAGCCGTCGGCCCAACAGCCGCGACGAGCGCCACGTCTACACCGACAGCGACCCACTCTACTCGTTCGGCTACGGCCTCTCGTACACCGACTTCGAGTACGGCGACCTCGAACTCTCCGAGACGGATGTCGGACCCGCAGGGACGATCACGGCGACCGTCACCGTCAGGAACACCGGCGACCGCGCCGGCCACGAAGTCGTTCAGCTATACGTCAGCGAGGAAGAGCCGTCGTTGGTCCGCCCCGTGCAGGAACTCGTGGGATTCGAGCGGATCCACCTCGAACCCGACGAGTCGGTCCGCGTCGCGTTCGATCTCTCGGTGACACAGCTCGCGTCTCACGACCGACATCTGGACCTCGTCGTCGAACCCGGCCCGTTCGAGGTTCGGGTCGGCCGAGCCGCCGACGCCATCGAGGCCGCCGAAACGGTCGAGGTCGTCGGTGACCGCTACGAGGTTCCGAACACCGGCCGATCGTACACTACCGAGCGAAGCGTCGAGCGCGAGTAACTTCCACCCTCCCCACACAATCTGCCAGTACTCGTCAAAATATCTCTCTCAAACGACGGGGTGAGCACACCGCCGGATCGTGATCAGTTGGTGGCTTCCGTACGGGGCGGGACGCGAAGGTTTTCATCGATTTATCCAGATTGTCTACAGATGAGCAAGGCGAGTGCCTCGGGGCTTGACCCCGAGGCGGTTCACCTCGGGAGCGACGCCAGTTCGTACGTCACCGGTGAGATCATCACTGTCGACAGCGGGTTCGCCGACAGCGCGCTGTAATACAGACAGTTTCTGACGACGAGATGGCTACTCCAGCGTGACGCGCTCGCCGGACTCCCCTGCCTCGTGGATCGCACGGACGATCCGCATGTCTTGCAGGCCGTGGCGGCCGTCCGGATAGACGCTCGCCCCGGAGAGCAGCCGGTCGGCGAAGTAGTCTAACTCCTCACGCATCTCCCGCTGGGCGTCGAACGTCTCGTGTTCGACGGTTACTGTGAGGTCGTCGCGACGGAGGCGCAGCGTCGCCTCGCCGTGGAACGCGGGATAGATCTCGATCTGCCCTTCGGTTCCACTGATCTTTAGCTGTGAGTCCGAGTGAGCGTTCTGACTCGCTGTCGTGACCATTGTCACGCCGTCTTCGAAGGCCAACAGCGACGACGAGCGCTCGTCGGGCACGTCGCCGAAGGCCTCGTGGAGCGAGCACATCTCATTGGCGACCGCCACCGGTTCCTTTCGGAGCAGGAAGCGGGCCGTATTGATCGAGTAGATGCCCAAGTCCATCACGGACGTGCCGTACCCCGAGAGGTCCGAGTTCAGTCGCCACTGGTCGGGATCCGGAATCATCTCCAGCAGTGGCTGGGAGTTGTGGCCGTAAACAGAGACTGGTTCGCCCAGGAACCCGTCCTCGATAAGCTCGCGCGCACGCCGAATCGCCGGATTGGTGTGCATTCGGTAGGCAATCATTAGTGGCACGTCGGCTGCCTCGCAGGCCTCGACCATCCTCTCTGCTCGTTCGTAGGTTGATTCCATGGGCTTCTCGCAGATGGCCGGTTTGTCGAGATTAGCCGCCGTCTCGACGTATTCGAGGTGGAGCGCGTTCGGCGTGCCGACGTAGACGGCGTCGTACGCATCGGCGGCCGCTCCATCGTGGAACTCGTCGTAACTGATGCCTCGATCCACGTCGTTCTCGACCGCGACGTCTACCGCCTTCTCGGTTGAGCTGCTGACCAGCACCGTTACCTCGCCGAGATCCGAGTTTTCGATCGCCGGCAGAACGACGTCGACTGTCCACCAGCCAAGCCCCAACAGCGCGTATCGGACCGTGCCGTCGGTCGACGTCTGCCAGTCCCGTTCCTCGTACGCCGTGATCCAACTGTACATTACCTACTGGTTCCTGACCCGCTCCCAAAAAGTACTCCGGTGACATCCTCCTCGCCGTAAACGGCGAGGCTTCCCACGCATGGGGAATACCAGTCAGTCGTCGCTGGCAGAGGGTTTCGACTCTTCGTAGGCCGTGAGCGTCATCTGCGCTGGTACGCTCTTCTCACGGTGAGTCGTGGCGGTGTCACTACCGCTCCCATCCCGAAGCGAGTCATCGCGTTCCGACTTCGTTCAGATATAAGTAATTGTACACAACTGGCGGTGTGCGTGACTGACTGCGACGGTCGCACAGAACCTCCCTCGCGTCGACTCGACGACTCCGATAGAGCAACTGTCAAAGGTGTCCCTCGGAGTACGAGACGCCGAATTTCGACTCGACGTGACGTCGAAAGAGAGCGGCGGTCCACTCGTCGGCGTCGTAGTCCAGTCTGTCGAGTACACCGCCGCATCCGCCCGAAGTTTCGCGAGTTCGTCTTCGGCCAGCTTCGGTGGTCGATCTGGATGGTCATCGTCGCTGACGGCCGCGTCGACCGAACCTCCTCCGAACCGATTCAGTCACGAGTACAGCATCGAGCGCGGGCTTCTATTCCGTTCGCTGAGGTCGGCAACTCGCGGTCCGGTCTTGGACTCAATCGCGACGACGAGGCGCTTTGCTTCCTTTGCGTCGTCGACAGCCGAGAACGCGGCCCGCAGGCACTCGACCGACACCTCGCCGAGTTTTTTCGGGGTCGTGTTCCGTTCTCACCATCCAAATATTTTTGTTTGCTATGGTGGGATATGGCGAATTATGGACTTGGCTGGCGCTAACAGGTCGCGCTTTAGTGTTCACGCGATCGCGTGTTCAGCGAATCTCCGAGGCGACGGCCTCCATCGCGAGGTCGGGACTCGACAGCACGGGAACTGCCACCTCGTCGTCGAGCGTCGGTGCAAGGTGGCTCATCGACGCCTGCGCGAGGATGACGACGTCCGTCTCGGCCGCGAGTTCGCGCACGCGTTCGCTCACGAGGTGGTCGTGTCGGTCGACGTCACCGCCCTCGCGTGCGTCGAGCGCGCCGTCGACGAAGACCGGTTCGACGGTGACTGATTTCCCCGCTTGGTCCGCCTTGCTCCGGACGAGTTCTGTGCTGGGTTCGAGCGTCGACGATGCGGTCGCGACGACGGAGATGTGCTCACCGCGTTCGACGGCAGCCTCGGTCATCGGATCGTCTATCTTGATGATGGGGATGTCCACCATCTCGCGCGCGATGTCGACGGCTGGCGACGTGCTGGAACAGGTATCGAGGACGACGTCCGCTCCGGCGTCCTCGGCCAGCGAGAGCTGCGAGCAGATTCGGCGAGTAACGCTGGGCGTCATTTCTCCAACTGTGAGGAGTTCCTGAAGCACGCTCTCGTCGACGATGTGGAACGTGTCGGCGTCCTGAATGTAATCGCTGGCTAGTGAATCGAACCGGTCGGACAGGCTCGCTACTGTGTGGAAGAAGCAGACTGTATCTGACATGGAGTTTTCTATGTGAATAGCTCACACTACTCTGTCTTTAATGATTTGTGTTTATGTCGATACGTTGTTGATCGATCAGGTATCCTCTCACAGGATATCGCTTGGAACCGCCGCGAACGAAGGCGCTGCTCTACTGTTGGCCGTACGTCTCGCTGAACATCTCGCGGAGCTTCCGGACTTCGCTCTCAGGGAGGAGTTCAGGCTCTCCCACGTTGATCGCCTGATAGTGGATACGAGCGCAGTATTCGACCATCTGAGCGACCTCTAGTGCGTCCGCCCCCGTCGCACCGACGGCCATGACGCCGTGGTTCTTCAGGAGGACGGCGTCGCAGTCGGCTCCCATGGCCTCGGCGGCGAGTTCGCCCAGCGCCTCGGTGCCGGGTGGTTCGTAGCCGGCAACCGGGATCTCCGTCCCAGCGTAGGCGATGAGGTAGTGCGACGCCGGAATCGGTTCGTTCAGGCTGGCAAACGTGCTCGCATACGGTGAGTGGGTGTGGACGATGCCTCCCACGTCGTCACGTTCCCGGTAGAGTATCGTGTGCATCGGCGTCTCGTTCGACGGCTTGAGTTCTCCCCGAATACGCTCTCCATCGAGGTCCACCACGGGCACCGTCTCGTGGGTCACCTCCTCGTACGGGACACCGGACGGACTGATGGCGACGTGGTCGTCGGACCGGACGCTTACGTTGCCGCCGGTGCCGCGCGTCAGCCCCTGTGCGAGCATTTCGCGGCCGAGTTCTCCTACCTGTTCGCGCTCCGCTCGGAGTGTCTCTGGTTCCGTCATCTCGGTATTGCCGTGTGCTGCGGTGGCAGTAGGCATAAGTGTTCGTGTGACGAAGACGTTCCTCGGACGGGAGACGTGTTTGGCGGCGTGCCGACTCTCCGAGTCTTTAACATCACCCGGCGAAACGAGAAGAGCGTGCACGCATCCACAACTGTACCCGGACGGCAGATCCTCCCCCCCGAGCGGACCACCGTGCGAGCGTACCGAGAGCGACGACAGCCGCGACGGAGAGTTCGATCACGTCGACCGCCGAGACCGAGGGTTCGATACTGCACACCACCACGACGGAGGGCGTGAGATGGGCGCGCCGCTGCTCGCCTTCTACGGCGACGACGTAACCGGGTCGACGGATGCGATGGACGCCCTCGCCCGTGCAGGGGTCGAGACAGTCCTCTTCCTTGATGCTCCTGAGGAGGAGACGCTTCGTCAGGAGTTTCCGAACGCCGACGCCGTCGGCATGGCCGGCACGAGCAGGTCGATGGCACCTGAGGAGATGGTGGCTGAGCTTCGTCCGGCCTTCGAGGCGCTCGCCGAACTCGGCGCGCCGCTCGTCCACTACAAGATCTGTTCGACGTTCGACTCCGCGCCCGACGTCGGGAGCATCGGCCGCGCCATCGACGTCGCCGCCGACGTCTTCGACGAGGAGTCGATCCCTGTCCTCCCGGCGGCGCCGCCGTTGGGGCGCTACGTCGTCTTCGGCAATATGTTCGCCGAGGACGACACCGACGTCTTCCGACTCGACCGTCACCCGACGATGCGCGACCACCCCGTCACCCCGATGGACGAGAGCGACCTGCGACGCCACCTCGCCGAGCAGACCGACCGGTCGATGGGCCTCGTCGACGTGCTGACGGTCCGCAAGGGGCTCGACGCGTCGGTTCGCGAGTTCGAGACGCACCGCGCCGCGGAGGACGTCGTCTTCTTCGACGCGCTGGACGAAGACGACCTCCGGACGGCCGGTGGGACCATCTGGGAGACGTGTGCGGACAACCCCTCGGACCCGTCGTTCGTCGTCGGCTCCTCGGGCGTCCAGTACGCGCTAGCGGACCATTGGCGCACGGCGAACGTCCTCGACGAAACTCCGTCGTTCGAGTCGCTTCCCCCGGTCGACCGCCTCCTCGTGATGTCGGGGAGCGCTTCGCCCCTGACGGCGCGACAGATAGACGCCGCGCTCGACGCGGGGTTCGTCGGCGTCCGACTCGACACGGCGGCGCTTGTCGACCCTGAGAAGCAGGAGGCGGCCCGCCGGCGAGCGTTCGAGGCGACGACCGAGGCACTCGACCGGGACGAGAGTGTCGTCGTCTTCGCTGCACGGGGACCAGACGACCCGGCCATCGAGGAGACCCGCCAGCGCGCGGCCGCCGTCGAGGATGCGCCGGACGACGTGGGCGAGTTCGTCGGCACCGAGCAGGGCTCGCTCCTGCGCCGCCTGCTCGACCGGACATCCCTCGACCGCGTCTGCGTCGCCGGCGGCGACACGTGCGGCCACGTGACGCCGGCGCTCGACGTGTACGCCCTGCGCACGCGCTACCCGCTCGCGCCCGGAAGCCCGCTCTGTACGGCTCGCTCGAGCGTCGCCGACCTCGACGGTCTCGAACTCGCGTTGAAGGGCGGCCAACTCGGCGACGAGAAGTACTTCGTTCGTGCGCACGCAGGCGTCGACGCTGACGACTGGGAGTGACGGCCTGCCGCCAGTGGTCACACGCGCGGTGGGCGGAGTCCGGTACACCCCCGCGAGCACAAGGAACTATGTATCGGCCGTCCGCATCGCCGTGCAGATGGACGAAACAACCCCCTGGTGGACGGAGGCGACCGTCTACCAGATATATCCGCGAAGTTTCAACGACAGCGACGGCGACGGCGTCGGCGACATCCCCGGCATTATCGAGAAAGTCGACTACCTCGACGACCTCGGCGTGGACGCCGTCTGGCTGAGTCCGGTGTACGGCTCCCCGCAGGTCGACAACGGCTACGACGTGAGCGATTACCGGGCCATCGCCGATGAGTACGGCACGATGGCCGACTGGGAGCGACTGCGCTCGGAGCTCCACGACCGGGGAATCCGGCTCATCATGGACCTCGTCATCAACCACACGTCGGTCGAACACGAGTGGTTCGTCGACGCGCGCCAGTCGGCCGATAGCGACTACCGCGAGTACTACTTCTGGCGATCGGGCGAGACGGATGATGGGAACGGCGATGGCGACGACGCCGACGACAGCTCCCGGCCGAACAACTGGCGGGCGCTCTGGGGCGGTCCGGCGTGGACCTACGACGACGTGACCGACGAGTGCTACCTCCACCTCTTCCACGACCGGCAGGCCGAACTGAACTGGGAGAACGAGGCGGTCAAAGAGGAGCTGTTCGAGGTGGCCGAGTGGTGGCTCGACAGGGGCGTCGACGGCTTCCGTCTCGACTCCATCAACCTCATCTCCAAACCGGACGGGCTCCCCGACGCCGACCCGGAGGAGGGGCTGACCGGACTCCACGAGGTCGTCAACGGTCCGCGCGTCGACGAGTACCTCCGGGCGTTCTGCCGTCGCCTCGGCGACGACGTGGTCACCATCGGCGAGATGCCTGACCTCTCCGTCGAGGAGGCCAGGCGCTACGTCGGCGACGAGGACGAGAACCTGAGCATCCTGCTCAGCTTCGAGCACGTCGAACTAGACCGCGGGACGGGCGCGCGCTGGGCGCCCCGCGACTGGGAGCTCCCCGAACTGAAGCGCGTCGTCGAGCGGTGGCAGGAGGGGCTGACTGACGGCGGCTGGCAGGGGCTCTACTTCAACAACCACGACCAGCCCCGGGCGGTCTCCCGCCTCGGCGACGAGGAGCACCGCCGCGCGTCGGCGACGGCGCTGGCGACGCTGCTCTTTACGCTCCGCGGGACGCCGCTGCTCTTTCAGGGCGAGGAACTCGGGATGACCAACCCACGGTTCGAGCGCTTCGGGGAGATTCGCGACGTGGCGACGCGACTGAGCGTCGAACACGCCGTCGAGGAGGGCAACGTCTCGGGGTTCGACGAGGTGAGTGAGCTGATAAACGACCGGACGCGGGACAACGCCCGGACGCCGATGCAGTGGAGCGCAGCGGCGAACGCCGGCTTCACCGACGGCGAGCCGTGGATCAAGCTCAACGACGACTACGAGCGGGTCAACGCCGAACGCGAACGAAACGACCCGAACTCCGTCTGGCAGAACTACCGTCGGCTGATCGAACTCCGCGACGAGCACCCGGTGCTCGTCTATGGCGAGTTCGACCTCCTCTTACCCGAACATCCGGAACTGTTCAGCTACACGCGGACGCTCGACGACGAGCGGGTGCTCGTCGTGCTGAACTTCTCGAGCGAGACGTCGACTTTCGAACTCCCCGACGCCATCGCCTTCGACGCCGTCGAGACACTCTACCACAACGGGTCGCGCTCGGACCCGCGTTCGCTCGTTGAGGCCGACGCGACGCTTCGACCGTGGGAGGCCGGCGTCTATCGGCTCTCGTAAGTGTCCCCGTCATCACATCCCGGCGACTCGCCCGCCGCTCTTCGGGCGCTTTCGCCCATACGAACCGAGTTACTCCGCCCAGTAGGCTTCGCCGGGCGTCGTCTCGAACGTCGCGCGCTGGAGCAGGTCGACGGCTTTCTCGAGTCCCTCACGCGAGGAGGTGAGCGAGTCCTCGTGTTCGATGGAGAGCGCGCCGTCGTAGCCGACCATCCGAAGCGTCGAGACGATATCCTTCCAGTGTTCTTCGCCATGACCGTAGCCGACACTTCGGAAAAGCCACGAGCGGTCCGCCTCCGCCGTGTAGGGGTCGGTGTCGAGGACGCCCTTGAGGCGGGCGTTGTGCTCGTACACTCTCGTGTCCTTTGCGTGGAAGTGATGGATGGCGTCGCGTTCGCCGAGGTAGCGGATGGCCTCTGTGGCGTCGATACCCTGCCAGTAGAGGTGCGAGGGGTCGAGGTTCGCGCCGACGTACTCGTTGGTCGCCTCGCGTAAGCGTAGCATCCCCGTCGGTTCGTAGACGAGCATGTTCGGGTGCATCTCGATGGCGACGTCCACCTCGTGGGCGGCAGCGTGCTCGGCGAGGTCCGCCCAGTAGTCGACGGCCACCTCCCACTGGTACTCGTGGGCGTCGGCGTGCTCGGTCGGCCACGGCGCGGTGATCCAGTTCGGCACCTCGTCGTTCGGCCCGCCCGCCGGCAGTCCCGAGAAACAGGTAACCGCGTCGATATCGAGTTGGGCCGCGAGCCGAATGGTCTCGCGGAGGTCCGTGTCGGCTGTCTCTGCCGTCTCCTCGTCGGGATGCAGTAGGTTGTCGTGACACGCGAGCGCGCTCACTCGGAGGTCGAACTCGTCGAGCGTCTCGCGGAACGCGGCCTGTTCGTCCTCGTCGTCGAGGTGCGCCTCGCGGTCGAGGTGTTCGCCGCCGTGGAGACCGCCGCAGCCGATCTCGACCGCGTCAACGCCGAGTCCGGCGAGGTACTCGGCGGCGTCTTCGAATGGCTGGTCGACTAGAGGCGCTGTGAGCACTCCTACGTCCATACACGTGACTCTCACGCGGAGGTGATAAATCTCTGTGTCGGTGCTCCCGAGGCGGAGCGCGTTCGACGGGGGCCGATGAGGAGCCGACGAGGATCGAAGGGAGTCGACGGGGGTCGACGTCTGGGTTACCGTCCGTTCAGTACGACGCACCCGGGAGTGCGTCGACGTACGTCTCCCAGACCCGGTCGGGGTTCTCCGAGGCGATAGAGGAGATGGAGCGACAGCCGTCGTAGCCCCACATGAAGGTGCTGTCGACGCCTCCCTCGGCCGCCTCGCGGGTCACCTTCCGGATGTTCTCGTAGGTCGACGGCTCGTCGGACAGTCCGAACCCTTGGACCCAGATCTGACTTCGGAGGTCGTACGCCGACGCGAGGTCGGTGACGCGCTCGACGGCCTCGCGGACGAAGCCGTCGACGTCGTCGCCGGCGAACAGCCCCCAGTAGGGGTCCGTCGAGATGAGGTCGATGTACTCGTCTTCCGCGAGGCGCTCCCAGTTGGCGATGCCGTGGTCGGCGTCGGACTCCGGAACGAGACAGACCGCGTTCTCGACGCCGTGGTCGTGGGCGATGGCCATCTGCTCGTTGAGGAACTCTAATAGCGAGTCCTCGCGGAACCGACGAACTGTCTCGTCCTCCGTCACCGGCATCGGCGCGTCGTGCCGCTCGCGGTACCGCCGTTTGCAGTGCTCGCACCGGCAGACCCACGCATCGTCCGGTTCGTCGTCGTCGAACCAGTCGGGGAGGATCCAGTGGGGCTCGTCCCAGAACAGCATGTCGGGGTCGAGTTCGACGGCCGACCGCGTCCACTCACGCATGAACTCGCGGAACGTCGGACTGTTGAAACAGGCGGCGTGCTCGCGGCTCCCGGTGGTGAGTTGCTGTCTCTCCCCGGGATTCTTTCCGAGAAACTGCGAGAGGGCCTCGCCGCCGAAAACCTTCCCGACGCCCCAGGGGTTCACGTACGTCGTGAATCCCCGATCGTTGCTCGCGGCGACGATGTCGGCCATCGTCCCCTCGTAGAACTTCTGGTCGCGCTCGCTGTACGTGTGCAGTATCGCGTTTAGTCCCTCGTCGGCGAATCTGTCGAGGTCGGCCTCGACGTGCCGGAGGTCGCGGACTCCGAAGTAACTAGCTCCTTGCTCCATGCATCGTTGTCAAATCACCGGCGCAAGTATCTGTCGGAAGATGTCACGTTCACCGGTTACTATCGGTTCCAATATTCCGAATTAATCCCACGGTTCCAGACCGATACCGGAGACCCGAATCGAGTTCGGAGCGCCGACGCCCGGCGGTCGCAAGTCCCGGTGCACACCGACCGATGGGTTTCACGGGCGGTACGCTCTTTACGGTTGACGAACGATGCCACCCATGCGCGAATTCTTCCGCATCGTCTTCGGCGTCAACATCGTTCTCCTCGTGCTGCTCGGCATTTCGTTCACGGTGGTTAGACCCGGGACGGGTGCATTCGTCGTCGCTGTTCTGAGTCTCGGCGTCATTGCGGTCACACTAGCAATCGTGGGAACCCTCCTCTACACCGACTGGGAGGGTCTCAACTGGTGATGGCGGTACTGGTTACGATGCTGGTCGACCCATGTGGATGGGCACGATAGACGGAGACGGGAAGGGGCAGACGCGCTCGCCGTCTACGGCCTATTTCCCCTCGACGGACGCCGTACTCTCGCTGGTGAAACCTCCTTCCGAGTCGTCGTCGCTCAGTTCGCGACTGGACCAGTACTCGTGCTCCCCTTCGGGGAACTGCCGGAAACACGACGCCACGTGCGACGCCGAGTCATCCGAGCGCGAGACCAGTTCCGGCTCCTCGGTGGTGCAGGCCTCGCGCGCCTCCGGACACCGGGTATGGAACCGACAGCCGCTCGGCGGGTTCTTCGGGTCGGGGATGTCCACCTTCCGGACGGGTGGCGTCCCCGCCTGCGCTTTGTCCGGGTCGAGGTCGGCCGTCGCCCATCTGAGTACCTTCGTGTACGGGTGACGGGGGTTCTGCAGGATCTCCTCGGCCGGCCCGATCTCGACGATCCGACCCAGATACATCACCGCGATCCTCCCGCCGGCCTTCTGGGCGAGATACCTGGCGTTCGAGAGATTGTGCGAGACGAAGATGAACGACGTGTTGAACTCCTCTTGTAGGTCGAGCAGGAGATCCATCGTCTCCACCCGCAGCGAGACGTCCAGCGCCGACACCGCCTCGTCAGCGAGGATGACGTCGGGGTTCATCAGCAACGCACGCACCAGCGCGGTCCGCTGTTTCTCGCCGCCGGAGAGCTGGTGGGGGTAGCGGTTGGCGTAGTCGTCAGGCGGGGACATCCCGACATGCTCCAGCATCCCGAGCACGCGCGCCCGGCGGTCTTTCTCGCTGAGACCGGACTGCCACCGCTTCAGCGGCGCCTGCAGACTGTGCATGATGGTCTTGTTCGGATTGAGTGAACTCCCCGGGTCTTGATGGATGATCTGCATCGAGCGCCGGATCTCCTTGTGGGGTATCTCCACATCACCCTCGCCGTCCTTTGCCTTCCAGATGTCCTGTCCGCGGTACTTGACGCTCCCGCCAGTGGCCCGCTGGAGACCGATGGCGGTCTTGCCGAGCGTCGTCTTCCCACACCCTGACTCGCCGACGAGTGCGACCACGTCGTTCTCCTCGATGTCGATGGAGACGCCGTCGACGGCCTTCACCCGTTGTCCGCCGGACTTCCCGAGTATCCGGTCGAGGAGCCCCTGCTGGTTCTGGAAATGGACTTCGACGTCCTCCAGACGGAGCAGCGGTTCGTCGACGCTCATTCCGACACCTCCGCGTCGTCGATGGCGGATCCACTGACGGAGTACGGAATCGCCTCGGCGGACTGTTCCCAGTGGTGGCAGTGCACGACGTGCTCATCCTCGACGTCGTAGGGGCCTGGGTCGTTCTCGACGCACTCGTCGTCGGCGAGCGGACAGCGGGGGTGGTACGAACAGCCCGCCGGCACGTTCACGGGGTCCGGCGCCGACCCCTCGATTGGCCGCATCCGGTCGAGGGGGGCGTCGAGGTTCGGTACCGCCTTCAGGAGCGCCCGGGTGTACGGGTGAGCCGCGTCCCGGATGAGTTCCTCGCTGGGGCCGACCTCCGCGATCTCGAAGGCGTACATGACAGCGAGGCGGTCGGCGAGCCCCGCGACGAGCGGAAGGTCGTGAGTGATGAAAATAACCGTCAGGTCATACTTCTCCTGCAGGTTCTCGAGCAGGGTGAGTATCGAGCGCTGCATCAGCAGATCCAGCGCCGCCGTCGGCTCGTCCATCACCAGCACTTTCGGCTCTAGCACGAGCGAGAGCGCGATGAGCGCGCGCTGGCTCATCCCACCGGAGAGCTCGTGGGGATAGCTGTCGAGCACTCGTTCGGGGTCAAGATAGAGGTCCGCCAACAGTTCGCGGGCGTGTTCGATTCCCTCCTCGCGGTCCGTCTGGTGGGCGTCCAGCGTCTCCTCGAAGTGCTTCCGGATCGTCATTGTCGGGTTAAACGAACTCATCGCTCCCTGAAACACCATAGAGATCTCCTCCCAGCGCAGCCGTTTCAGCTCGGTTGGATTCAGGTCAAGGAGGTCGATTCGCTCCCCGGGCTCGGGGTAGTACTGTATATCACCGGTGAGCTGACCCGGGCGGACGACTGCGTCAAGCAGCGCGGAGGCGAACATCGACTTCCCGGAACCGGACTCCCCGACGACGCCGAGAATCTCGTCGCGGTAGATATCCATGGAGACGGAGTCCAGTACGCGCGACTCTCCGCGGTCCATGTCGAAGCTGACGGTGGCGTCCCGTATCTCTAAGATCACGTCTCTGTTGGTCGGTTCGGCTATCGTCTCAGTCTGTTGGTTGGATATCGTCATTGGATTTCAGTTGGTCGGCACAGTTTCCATTGGGCTATTCTGTTCTTCCTCCTCGTCGTTGCCCTTGGCGTGCTTCATGTGACGAGCTCGCACTCGTGGGTTGAAGATTCGATCGAGCCCCTGCGAGAACAGGATTAGCCCCACCGAGAGCACGGTGATGGTGAGCATCGGCAGGAACAGCCAATGCGCGGACTCCCACGTGTAGAGTGCACCAGAGGTCGTGTAAGCGAGGTTCATCATCACGCCCCAGTTGAACGTCGTGAACGGGAGGATGCCGAGGTAGTAGAGACCGACCGACTCGAAGATGATCCCCCGGGCGGCAGTGACGAAGTGGATGGAGACGTACGACATCAGGTCGGGGATGATATCGTCGACGAGGATCCGCGGCGTCGACAGCCCCATCGCGCGGGACGCTTCCACGAAGTCCCGTTCGCGGACGCTCAAAACCTGCGAGCGAACCGCGCGGCAAAGCCCCGCCCAGTTGTTGATGCCGAGTATCAGCCCGATAACGTACGGGTTTTCGGGCTGGAGTGCGGCGGCAATGATGATGACCAGCGGGAGGCCCGGAATCGTCATCGTGATGTCGGCCATCGTCATGATGCTCCGGTCAGTAAAGCCGCCCTTGTACCCAGCGAGCGTCCCGAGTATCGTCGCGACGACTGTCGAGAAGACGGCGCCGGCGATGATCATCTTCAGCATCGCCGGCGTCGCGTGGACGAGCTGTGACCAGAGCCCTTTCCCGAGTGCGTCGGTCCCGAGCGGCAGGTAGATGACGGGGTCGATGGGGAGTCCGACGCCCAGCACCGATATCGTCTCGAACGACAGCCAGTTGTCGTGGAACGGCTGGAGGTACCGCTGGTCCATCCCGGACGTCGGAACCGGGTTGACGAGGACGCCGACGGTCCCCATCAGGACGTAGAGGAAGATGATCAGGAAGCCGACTCTCGCCCGCCAGTCCGCCCAGAGTATCTTGAACGGTGCGACAACGAGGCTGTCTACGGTGTAGCGGAGCTTCTCGCGGCGCGAGATGTCCGCATCGGCCACCGTTCTGAAGGGGAGTTCGTCCGCCGCCATACGTTCGCCGTCCGTCTGTTGTGATGCCATCGTTGGGTCCTCAGTACGACTCCCGGCTCCCTTCGCCGGCCGCTCGTGGGTCGATCTTGCTGTACGTGAGGTCGGCTATCAGTACGCCGACGATCACGGCTGTCGAGATCATGATGAGCCCGCCCATCATGACCGGATAATCGCGCGCGACGGTCCCCTCGAAGAGGTAGTAGCCGACGCCCGGATACGCGAATATCTCCTCGAGAATCACGGAGCCGCCGAGCATAAACGCGATCGCGAGCAGAATACCGGTGTACATCGGAAGCATCGCATTGCGAGCGACGTATCGAATCGCGATTCGACGACGGGGGAGCCCCCGGAGGCGCGCGACGCGAATGTAGTCCTCCCCGAGAACGCTGATGCTGTTTCCGCGCATCGATAGCGCCACCCCGCCCCACCCGACGAGCGTCGTCGAGAGCAGCGGCAGCGTCGCGTGGTAGAGCACGCTCTTGATGTAGGGCCACTTGAACCCCGGGACGAGGTCTTGGTTGACCTGCCCGCCCGTGGGGAAGTACTGGAGTCGGTACGCGAAAACGTACAGGAGCCCGATAGCGAGGATGTAGTACGGGATTCCCCCCGCGATCGTCGAGAACAGGGTGACACCCGTGTCGAACTTGCTCCCCTCGGTGTACGCCATGAATCCGCCGACGATAATACCGATGACGGTCGTCATGAAGGTGCCAATGGCGGCGAGGAACACCGTCCACGGGAGCGCCTGAGCGAGGATATCGAACACCTGGCCGTCGAGGAAGTACGCCTCCCCAAAGTCGCCCTGGAGAACGGAGACGATATAGTCGAGATACTGCATCCACAGCGGCTGATCCGGATTGAAGCTGACGTAGTTGTTGACGTAGTTACCGATCTGCGAGTCCGGGATTCCTTGGTCCTGAAGCTGGACGACGAGGTAATCGATCGGCCCACCGGGGAGAAACCGGATGAGCACGAACGACAGCGTTACCACCGCCCAGAGTGTAAAGATCGCTTGGCCGACTCTTTTGGCGAGCCATCGCATACCAAAGTTGTTCTGTAGGAAGGGGTTTAAACTCTGCGGTGAGTGTAATCCTGAGCGAGTGATACGAAGTGGCTCGAGGACCTACGTATCGGGCGCGAGCGCCGCTGCTACTCTCGGTGCAGCGGATTCGGAAAAAAGAGAAATCCGAGCCCGACGTCCCTACTCGGTCTTCGCCTTGAACTGGCCGGTCTTGAGGATGTAATGCAGCGGCGTGTAGAACTGACGCTGCATGATATCACTGTCGAGCGAGGGGTACTCCCACTCGTCGTTCGTGAACCACGTCTGCGTCCGGCTCTCGTACACCTGGAACTTCGGCATCGCGTAGCTGTGGGCCCACGCGAGCTCTCTGACGATCTGCTGGAGCTCTTCACCCTCGTATCTGGTGAGGTTGACGATGGTCTCGTCGAGGTTGAGCGTGAGCGCGTTCTCGTCGCCGTCGGGTTCGCCGACCGGCGGGAGGGAGATCTCGTTAGGCATTCCCACGTTCTCGCGGTCCTCGAGGAACGTGGTATTGTACCATGCGTACGGTTGCGGGAAATCAGCGCCCCACGAGCCGGTCGCGATACGGAAGTCGCCCTGCTCCCAGACGTTGGACTCGAAGGACGTCGCCTCCATCGTCTTGAGCTGTGCCGAGATGCCGAACTGCTTGAGCTGACTGGTGAGCGTCTCGAGGGCGATCAGATCCGACCCGCCGGTGGTCCCGCTCTTGATCTCCGGGCCGAACTCCTCGCCGTCCGGGCGGTACCACTGGTCGTCCTCCTTCGTGAACCCGGCGTCCTCCAGCAGTTGCGTGGCCTGCTCGTGGCTCTTGTCGTACTTCTGGAACGGCTCTTTGCCCTCGAGGTGGTCCCACATCCGACTCGGCGACATGCCGGTCTGGTAGCTGACGGGCTCGTGGGTCTCCTCACCGGCGTTGGCCGCGACGGTCTTCTGGTCGATGACGTAGGCGATGGCCTTTCGGACGCGCGGGTCGCCCACCACGTCGTCGTCCCACTTGAACGTCAGCGCCAGTCCCCCCAGCGACGGGTACGTCGTGTTCTCGACGTGGTCGGGGAAACCGGAGCTGACGTCCGACGGCACGTTCAACCGGAGGTGGCCGTCGAGCGGGCCGTTGGAGAGCGATTGGTAGATCTTCTGTTCACTCCCGAAGTACTGAAAGACCGTCCGCGGGAAGTTGATCTCTTCGCCCACTGGGTGTCCCTCGTTCCGGACTGTAATGAGCTCCTCCCGTGAGGCCTCCTTCACCGCGAACGGCCCGTACGACTCCATCTCCTCGCTGCTTATACTGTGTTCGGAGAGCTCTGATGCGATCTCGTCGATCTCATCGTCACCCTCGGCGTCCTCGAACCGCTTGAGCCAGTCCTGGTACTCCTCCATCCCGTGCGAGAGCACGTTCGTCATCAGGCTGAACAGGATGTAGTCCTTGTTCTCGTGGCCGCCTTTGAGCTGGAAGCGGACGGTGTAGTCGTCGACCGCCTCGATCTCGTCGAGGTACTCCGAGGAGGAGAAGCCCATGTACTGCTCCAACATGAAGTGTACGCGGACGTCTTCGGCGGTTACCGGCCTCGTGGTCTCCTCACCGTCGTGCCACTGGTAGTTCTGGTTGAGGTTCAACTCCATCGTCTGGTTCTCCGTGTCGATAGACCAGTCTTCGGCGAGGAGGCCGACGAACTCGGTCTCGACGGGGTCGTACACTCCGAAGGGGTCCATGACGTGGGCCTGTACCATCCACTTGTAACTCGCGAAGTTGAACTCGTTCCACTGCACGTCGTCCGCCGGTTCGCCGAGCGAGTCGAGTGTGAGGTCGGAGTCGAGAGCCCCGCTGTCCGAACCGTCGTCGCCGTTGTCGTCGCCTGTTCCGGTCCCCGCTTGGTCGTCGGTGTCGCGCTGACAGCCGGCGAGTCCGGCGAGCGCGCCGACTCCAGCTGTTTTGAGTACTTTACGCCGGGACGCCCATCCTTCGGTAAACTGTCGCCTCTGTTGGCTCTGGCGTGTCATTCTCTATCACCGTAGATGCAGTACCTAAAAAGTGTTTTGACTATTCACTTCAATATAACGAAAATCAAGGAATTATATGTATGTATTATGAAACAATACACCAGATCCGGAGATGTCTGCTTTCGTGAATGGGCACTCTCTCCCGCTGCGCCACCCGCGAGGTGATGCCTCCCATCGGTAGCCGAAGGCACCATTCCCGACGCTACGGAGCCCTGTGGTGCGTTGCTTCCGCGTACGGCGCGGTGGTGTCGCCGCCGACCGTTCCCGCGCCGACAGCCGACTTCCCGCCTCCCGTGGCGGCGATACCTCCCGGCGTCGCACCGAGTACAACGATGTCGAATCGGAACCCCTCGATGTCACTCACTCTCCGCCGCGGAGAGCGCCAGTCGGTCGTACTGGTGGGCCGGCGCGTCGAGTTCGTTGAGCGCCGTGACCAGCAGGTCCCGCATCCGGTCCGACTCCACGTCGTCGTCGGCGACGTTCTCCTCCTGCCAGGGGTCGCTCCGGGTGTCGAAGAGCAGCGGGGCGTCGTGTCGGCTGTAGGAGGGCGCCGCGTAGCGCCAGACCGGCGCGTCTGCGTACGGGAGGAACTCGCCGGATTCGGCGTCCGGCTGGGGCTTCGGCGGCGTGAACCACGAGTGCGGGTTCATCATCTGCGTTGAGTGACAGTAGCTGTCGACGTCATCGTCGCAGGGATGGAGGTACGTGAACTCGCCGTCAGTGATGTTGACGCTCGACCCCCAGTAGCCGTAGAGCGCCCACTCGCGAACCGCGTCGACGTCGCCGTCGAGCAGCGGCAGGAGGCTCCGACTGTGCGGACCGGCCGCCTCCTCGGCGCCGAACGCGTCGAGCAGCGTCGCGTTGAGGTCGACCGCCGCGGTGAGCGCGTCGACGCGCTCGCCGGTCCGCTTGGCGTCGGGGTGCCAAACGAACAGCGGTGTGTGCGCCAGCACGTCGTACAGCGGCGCCTCGAAAGGTTTGCCGACCCAGCTGTGTTCGCCGAGGTAGAAGCCGTGGTCGGCGGTGACGACCACCATCGTCTCGTCCCAGAGCGCCAGCTCGTCGAGCGCGTCGAGGACACGGCCGAACCACCGGTCGACCATCGTCAGCTTGCCGGCGAACTGCGACCGGACGAAGTCGAGTTCGCGCTCGCTCAGTTCGCTCTCGCCGCGGTCGGTCCGGCCATACGGTGGCCAGAACGTGAGGTCAGGGTCCCGAGGGTCCTCGTCGGTGTACACCGAGGCGTACGGTTCCGGCAGGTGGAACGGCTCGTGAACGTCGAAGCTGTCGACGTAGCAGAACCACTCGTCCCACTCGTCGTTACGGCGGAGCCAGTCGGCCGTCTCGGCGAACACCTTCGGTCCGAAGAACTCTGCCTCGTCCTCGAAGCCGTCGACGTTCCGGGAGTACTGCGCCGGGTTGAGGTAGCCGTAGCCGAGGGGGTCGTCCGGGGCGGCGAAGCCCAACTGCTCGTGGACGTACGACGAGGGCTCCCGCGGCGCCGTCTTCCACGCGTCGTACTCGTGGCCGCGAATGAACTCGAACCCGTTGAAATCCTCGTAGTACCCCCCGCTGCCGTGCTGAAAGTGGTGGTAGTGGTCGGTGACGAGTTTCGTGACGACCTCTCGCTCTCTGAGCGCTCTCGGGACGGTGGTATCGAACGGCTCGATGGGGCCCCACGGGCGCCAGAGGAACTCCTGCGTCCCCGTGAGCCACTCTCGACGGGCGGGCATGCAGGGGAGGCTCCCCGCGTAGTGGGAGTCGAAGACGGCCGCTCGCTCGGCGAAGCGGTCGAGGTTCTCGGTCTCGACGTCGAGGTCGACGCTCGGCTCATAGACATCGAGGAAGTGACGACAGAGGCTGTCGATAGAGACGAACAGCAGTTTCATTCAGACTCCTCCCGGAGCGCGGCGACGAGCGCGGCGTGGCTCTCACCGCGTCTGGGCTCACCGTCGACGACCAGAAACGGATCCGTGTAGCAGGTGCCACATCGCCGTAAGCAGCACTTTTCGACGACCGTCGCGTCCAGCGCTGCGAACGACGCTCTCGCGTCGGCTTCGACGTTGGTGCGGCAGTACTCGATGTATCGAGTCATGTGCCATCGCTTTACGCCCGTGGAAAATTAATGTATGCGTCACCTTCGCACGTCTCCGCGTTCCCGCCGGTCGCAGCGCCAGACGCCTCTCGAATCTTCAGACGCCCGCCCGGCACAGCAGGCGTAAGATGATAACTGCCGCTGTTCCCCGAGACGGTGTCGTCACCGTCGGCGCAGTCGCCGAACTCCTCGCCGACCGCGGTGACGCCCATCTGTCCGCCATCGCCGTCAATACCGCATTGGCAACGTGTGATTCGTGGAGGTAGCCGTCGTCATAGCCAGCGTCCTGCGCGGAATCCGCCCCGTACCGCTCGCGGTAGTGGTCTCGAACGCCGGCGAGGTACTCGCCCAGCAGCGGCGACCGCGAGACGGAGTGATAGAGTGTCTCGAAGACGTAGACGTTATTCGTGAGCATCCCGCCGAGATAGTCTCGTCGGCTGACGAGCGTCGTCTCGGCGCCGTCCTGAACGGCTCTCACCGCTGCCGTAATACTGGCCGGCGTCCCGCCGAACACCGGTACTATCGGTTCGTTACCGGCTGGACTTCTGCTCGTTACTGTGCGTCGGGAGGCAAAGGTTCTCCGGTGGGACACGTGAGGGCCTTTGTTCGTCAGGAACGATTCACACGGTGCCAACTTGCAACTCGATGTCTGCCTATACAGGGCTCGAGAAACCAATATTTGGAATACAGACGCTGTAATCAGCATACTGTCTATCGTTCATTACCGTTGAACAATTTGACGACCTACTCACTCCTCGCGCCCCAACATTCATCATAACAAATATTGAATTTAGAAATCGGATATCCCTTACCTATCCTTCGTTTGTCTGGAACGCGTTACTGAATCCGCGATCAGGTGTAGTGCCGATGGAAACATTACACGTCTAGGTGTGTAACACCGGGCGCGTTCGTTCAGAAGGTCGTCCGAACGACGCCGAGTCCAGACGGCGAAGAACTCCGCTCGACTCTCAATTAGTGTTGTTGAACGACTCCGGAGGCGTCGAGCGCGGAGTCGGTCACAAATCCCGAGACGACTTCTCGTCTGACACGTCCTGTTATTCGCCTTTGACGAAACAACGTTCAATCAGATTGAATACAACCTCTCTTCCTTTCAATAGATGAGTACACCGGTCGAACGCCGCGTTTCGAGATGTGTACTACTACCCGACACGTACTCGCCACCGATGACTTCACGCTACACAGATCGACGGGGATGGACAGCGCACTCACTAACGGGTACGTAGACCTTCTGCATGGACCGGAAACGTCGGACGCAAAGAGGGGTGGCATCAGTCGGCGGCCGACTGATCCGACGCCGCGACCGCGTCGCTCGACCGGCTCCTCACGCGTAGCGGGGCCGTCTGAACGGACCTATCGACGGTCGATCCTAATCCAGAATCGCGACGCAGCCATCAGCCCAAACCCTACGAGCCCGAAAACTCCGAACACGACGGCCCAGCCGCCGAGGAGCCCCGCCGTAACGTCCGTCATGTCGGGGCCGCTCTCGCCGAGGGTGAACGACGTCCACGTGTCCAGCCAATAGGCGGTGACGATGAGACTGAGCTCGATGACGACGAAGTAAGTGAACAGTCGGTTCTTGTCGACGAACTCTCGAAAGCGAGTGGCGACGTCGGAGTCGACCCGCTCGTTCCGTGTAGCCATGGTTAGTGCCAGTATATAACACGGGAGCATTTAAACGTATGTATCGGTCGCAGCGGCGTAGAGGATATCACGCGAGAGCCGCGGTCGCGTTCATGTTCGACGACTCGGGCTGAGAACCGCGGCGAATCCACCGTTCTCCGGTACCGAGACGCGAACTGTCTCGTCCGCCGTCACGCCGAACTCCTCTCGCGTTATCGACTCGCCGGCGTCGTCGTCGCGGTAGAGGGTGACGTCGTAGGAACGGTCCGCGTCGAAGAACTCGCAGGATACCTCGACGGTTCGACTCCCACCGGCGGTGATAGAGCCGAGGAACCAGCGTTCGCCGCGGCGCCGCGCGATGGTCGCCTCCGACCCCGGCCAACCGCCGACGAACCGCGTCTCGTCCCACGCAGCGGGGACGCGTTCGAGGAACTCCTCCGCCGCAGGGTGCGCCCGGTAGCTCTCGACGCTGTCGGCGAAGTGCTGCAGCCCCGTCTCGAAGACGACAGCGAGCGCGAGTTCGTGTCCCGCGGAGGTAGTCCGCGTCTCCGCGGAGAACGTCACCGGCGTGTAGTCCATCGGACCGACGACGTTCCGCGTGAAGGGGAGGACGACGTTATGCTCGGGGGGAATCGTCTGCGGCACGGGGTGGTAGTTCTCCGCCCCGTAGACCCCCTCGTAGGTGAGCAGGTGCGGCCACCGCCGACGCAGTCCCTTTGGGGTGATGGAGCCGTGCACGTTCAACAGCAGTTCGTGCTCGGCCGTCGCCGCCGCGAGGTCGTCGTAAAAGCCCATCATCTGCTGGCTGTCGGAGTTCATGTAGTCGACCTTGACGCCGGCGACCCCCCACGACTTCCACCGAGGGAGGCGTGCGGCCCGCTTCGCGTCGGTATCGAGGTCGGACCACCGCGCCCAGACGAGCACGTCGACGTCGCGCTCGGTCGCGTAGTCGACGAGTTCCGGAATCCAGTCGCCCTCCGTCCACCCGGCGTCGACGAGGACGTACTCCCAGCCCCGCTCGCCCGCGTAGTCGACATAGCGCCGCTGGGTCTCGAAGTCGCTCGGGCTGCCGCCGTCGGACCACCACGACCACGCGACGCGGCCGGGACGAATCCACGACTGGTCCTCGATCCGACTCGGGTCCGTCCCGTAGTCGGGCGCGTCGACGACGTCCGCGACGAGGTCCGACTCGACGACAGTCGCTAGGTCGCCGACGACGGCGACGCGCCACGGCGTCGCAAGCGGCCGCGTCGCGCTCACGTGGGCGGACTCCGACGCCATGCGGTGACGCTCTGACTCCGGGAAGCGGACGCGGAACCGCGTGTCGTCCTCCTCGGCGACGAAGCGCGACGCGACGTACCGGCCGTCGACGCCCGCCTCCGTCAGAAGCGCCCACTGCCCCTCGACCTCGAACAGCGACGGGAAACTGTACTCGCCGCTCGCCTCGGCCGCGGACGTCTCGCGCCAGACCTCCTCGTGTTTCTTCTCGAACGGCATCAGCCACGCCGACGCCTCCGCCGGGAGGGTGAACGCGCTCTCCTCGGCGGTCACGACGACCGGACCGTCGCCGGGGAGGCGGTAGCGGTAGGCGACCCCGTCGTTCGACACCCGGAGGTCGATTCGGACGACCGAACCGTCGCCGTCGACGAGCGCCATCGTCTCCTCGTTCGCGTGGGAGCGGTGCGAACGCCGCTTCCCCGCCGGCGTCTCGTACACCGTCTCTGTCGTCCGGCGCTCGCGATGTCGGACGGAGAGTCCGTCGACGTAGGACCGTTCGAGCGTTTCGAGTCCGAGCGGCGACGACTCGACGACGACCGTCCCGCCGGAACGGACGGCGAGCGTCGGCCGACCGTCGCCGTCGACCTCGATGTCGGCGACGACCGTCTCGTCGGGGCTCTCAACTGTCATTGGGGGCGATGCCTCCGGCCCATCTCCGAGCCTCCGCCTGTTCGTACAGCTATCCCTGTCGCTCCGCCGGCGTCGGCTGTCTCGTGTGACATGCTCTCGCTATCCGTACGACGATTCTCCACCCCCATGGAAAAATCATCCGGTGGGACGTATCGGACGGTTGTTCGGTCGACGACGCGAGAGAGACGTTCCGTTAGTGCATGAGAGACGCTAGGCCGATATCGGCGAGCCGCACCAGACGCTCACGGTGACCGTAATATATACGGTACTGTGACCGAATCGTTGACTGACTGCATGGGAAATAGTAGCAATGATATTCAGGTCGGCATCGTCGGACTCGGTTCGATGGGCCACTGGCACACGGAGTTAGTCGAGAACGCTGGGTACGACGTCGTCGCCGGGGCGGACGTCCAGGAGAGCGCGCGCCGCCACTACGAACAGAAGTGGGACAAGCCGTCGTACGCCACCCACGAGGAGCTCTACGCCGAGGAGGAACTGGACGCCGTCGTCGTCACGACGCCGAACAAGTTCCACGAACCGGCGGCGGTCGACGCCTTCGAGGCCGACATCGACCTTCTGTTGGAGAAACCGCTCGCGCACACGCTGGAGAGCGCCGAGCGCATCGCCGCGGCCGCCGAGGCGTCCGACGCCTTCGGGATGGTCGGGTTCCACAACCGCTTTCTGAACGCCGCGACTGCGCTCAAGGGGTACGTCGAGGAGGACTACCTCGGCGACGTCACCCGTGTCGAGACGAACTACCTGCGCCGACGGGGCGTCCCCGGACGGGGCTCGTGGTTCACCGCCAAGGAGATCGCCGGCGGCGGCGCGCTCATCGACATCGGCGTCCACATTATCGACCTGACGCTGCACGTGCTCGGCCACCCGGACGTAGCCCACGTGTCGGGCGTCACCCGCTCGGAGTTCGGGAGCTGCGACGACTACCGCTACCTCGAGATGTGGGGCGATGACGCCGGCCCTGGCTCGTTCGACGTCGAGGACTCCGCGATGGCGATGCTGCAGACCACCGACGGACAGACAGTCTCGCTCGATATCGCGTGGGCGACGAACGGCGACGGGGAGGAGACCATCTCCCTCCGGGGGACGGAGGCGGGGGCGACTCTCGACAAGGCGGCAGGCGAGCTGACGCTGTACGAGACCAGAGATGTCGGTCTCAACCACCACGTCGACTCGACGGTGTCGACGCCGGATCAGAACTGCAAGGAGGCGCAGGCCGACTGCTTCCTCTCGGCCGTCGAGTCGGGCGACCCGCCGGGCATCAGCACCATCGAGCAGGCGCTCACCGTCCAGCGCGTCATCGAGGGCATCTATCGGTCGAGCGAACACGACGGCCGCCCCGTCCGATTCGAGTCGAACGAGGCGACGGTCGAAGAGCCGATCACCCTCGACTGAGATACGCACGGCAACCCAGCTGTTCACCGTTCGGAACATCGACGACCACGGTATCGCCTGCGCCCACGTCGATCTCCTCGGGGCGCCCGAGGGGCCTGCCCGCTCGTGCACATCAAAGACGTCCACCTCGAAGACGGGAGTCTCGCCGAAATCGGCGAGGGGAACGTTGACCCAAAGCCTGCGTCGCCGCCGTTGAGGCGGGGGCGGAATGATTCGTCTACGAACACGACGCGTCCAACGATCCGGCCGATTCGCTACGCGTCGGCGCAGAGCGACTGAACGAACTCCTCGGGCGGTAGAACGAATCGAATCAGGGATGGCGGCACCGACGCCGATCTCTCGTCGAACTCCCGTCGGCAGTGTTCTCGTCGGTATCCGTCGTTCGCTCAGCGGTGCTCGGGCGGAATGCCCTCTTCGATGTCTTCGAGTGGGTCGCGCTGGTCGGCGAATTCCGGGTCCGGTCCGTCGCCGGGGGCCGCCCACTCGACGGCGTTGGCGAGGACCGTGCGTATCTCGTCCTGTTTGTAGACCGGGTAGGTCTCGTGACCCGGCCGGAAGTAGAAGACCCGGCCTTTCCCGCGCTGGTAGCAGCAGCCCGAGCGGAACACCTCGCCGCCCTCGAACCAGCTGATGGTGACGAGTGTGTCGGGCGCGGGGATGTCGAAGCGCTCGCCGTACATCTCCGCCTGCGGGATATCGATGTACTCCTTCTCGAGGCCATCGACGATGGGGTGGTCCGATTCGACGACCCAGACCCGCTCGCGCTCGCCGTCGGTCAGCCGCGTGTCGCGCCACTTCAGCGACCCCGTCGTCCCCATGAGCGCCTTGAATATCTTCGAGGCGTGCGCCGAGTGGAGGACGAGCAGCCCCATCCCGTCGAGCACTCGCTGTCGCACCTTCTCGACGATCTCGTCGTCGACTTCGTCGTGAGCCTCGTGGCCCCACCACAGCATCACGTCGGTCGACTCGAGGACGTCGTCGGTGAGTCCGTGTTCGGGCTCCTCCAGTGTGGCCGTCCGCACGTCGTGTCCCTCGTCTTCGAGGAGCCCGGCGAGCTCGGCGTGGATGCCGTCCGGATACAGCTCGCGCCCGCGTTCGTGTTTCGTCTCACTACGGAATTCGTTCCATACGGTAACCTGGACCATTGCGTCTACACAGGACTCATGAGCGTGCAAAAAGCTATCTATTACTACAGAACGAAGCGCCGACTCCAAACTCGGCCGGAGTTAGACCATCAACAAGAAATAAATACAGACGACCGAACTGGATAGCCATGCAACGAGCATTGGCAGTTGTCGATTCGGACGAGCAGTCGAGAGAGATGGTACGCGAAGCTGGGGAACTGGCCGCCGGCGTCGACGCCGATATCATCGTCCTGCACGTGACGACCAAAGAGGAGTTCGTAGACAACCAGGACCGCCTCGCCGAGATCTCCTCGGAGATGTCGTCGTACGGTGTCGAGACGGCGCAGGAGGGCGCGCGACAGTACGCCGCCAACGTCGCGAACGAACTACTCGGTGACGTCGACGTCTCGACTACCGCCGTCGGCGAGCTCGGCGACAGACGAGACGAGATTCTGGACGCGGCGCGTACTCACGACTGCGACTACGTCTTTGTAACCGGCGCGAAACGGTCCCCGACGGGAAAAGCGCTCTTCGGCGACGACACCCAGTCGATCATCCTCAACTTCGAGGGGTCGGTCGTCGTCCGAACCGAGTGAGAGCGGCGTACCTCTACTGCTGGATTGAAAACGCTTAACACACCACACGATAGTGGTGGATTGTAGCATGGAGAGCACATACTCTGCTGACGCACCGTTTCGTGCGGGAATAATTGGAACCGGCTTTCTCGGGAAGGCGATGGGACGGGAGTTCCTCCGTCACGATCGCGCGACGGTCGGCGCGCTCACCGAACTCAACCCCGACGTTCTCGACGAGGCGGCGGATGAACTCGGCGTAGCCGAAGAATCCCTGTACGAGAACTACGAGCGTATGCTTGAAGAGGAAGATTTAGACGGGCTTGTCATCACGACGCCGCACGCGCTTCACTACGAGCAAATCGTGGCCGGACTGGAACACGGCGTTCACGTTCTCTGTGAAAAGCCGCTCTGCACCTCGCTCGAACACGCCAAAGACCTCGTCCGTCGCGTCGAGGAGTCCAACCAGACGGTGATGCTCGGCTATCAGCGCCATCTCGACACCGCCTTCCGGACGGCTCGCGACTACTGGAGCGAACGCGACGCGAGCCCCGAGTTCGTCACCGCAGAGATCACCCAAGACTGGATCAACGCAGTCGGCGGTTCGTGGAAGGCAAACGCCGAACTCAGCGGCGGCGGACAGCTCTACGACTCGGGAAGCCACGTCGTCGACGCGGTGTTGTGGGTTATGGACGAGACGCCGTCGTCGGTGACCGCCCAGATGACGTTCCACGACGACGAGGAGGAGATCGACATCCAGGCGGGGCTCACCGTCCAGTTCGAGAACGGCGGCGTCGCCTCCATCGGCGTCTCCGGGGACGCCCCGCGCGTGAGCGAGGCGTACCAGTTCTGGGGCGAGGACGGCGGGACCCTCATCGACGGTCACGAGTGGAACCCGCGCAGACTCCGCAAAGTCGACGACGACGGCAACATCCACACGCCGAACGTCAACCAGGGTACGGAGCTTCCGAAGGCCGACGCCTTCATCGAAGCCATCGAGACGGGCACCGAACCGCCGGCGACCGTCCACGACGGGCTGCTGTCGACGGCGGTAACCGAAGCCGCCTACGAGTCCGCATGGACCGGCGAACGGGTCGATGTCGATCTCGACTACTGAGCGACGACGATGAGCAGGTACCGACCCCTCTCGGAGGCCGACGCGGAAGCGCTCGCCGAACAGATCGGAATGGAGCTCACGGAGGGCGAGGCCGCGTCTGCCGCCGCCTACTCCCACTCGGATGCCTTTGTCGAACTGGAGGTCGCGCCGCTCGAGGCGCTGTGTGACCTCTCCGGTGACGGGGACACGTACGAAGCGTCGCCGCGTCGCCCCGCCGACAGCGAGAACCCTCACAACGCGTGGATAACCCGGTTCGACCTCGTCCGGTCGAGCGCCGACGGTGTTCTCTCCGGGATCGACGTCGGCGTAAAGGACAACATCTGCGTCCGCGGCGCGGAGTTGACGAACGCCTCGCACGGCTTCGAGGGGTTCGTCCCCGGCGAGCACGCGACGGTCGTCGAGCGCCTGCTCGACGCCGGTGCCCGCCTCCGTGGGAAGACGAATCTCGACGAGTTCGCGATGGGACCGACCAGCGAGAGCAGCGCGTTCGGTCCGGCGATCAACCCTCACGACGCCGGACGGGTCGCAGGCGGCTCCTCCGGCGGGAGCGGCGCGGCCGTCGCCGCCGGTACTGTCGGCCTCGCACTCGGCTCTGACACGGGCGGGAGCATCCGCATCCCGGCGAGCTACTGCGGTATCGTCGGACTGAAACCGACCCACGGTCGCGTCTCCAAGCGCGGGTTCGTCACGCAGGGCGACTCGCTCGAAGAGATGGGTCCGATGGCGACCAACGTTGAAACCGCCGCCCGCGGGATGGAGGTTCTCGCCGACCCGCTGGCCGACGGTACGCGCGAGCGCTTCGTCGACGGCCTCGGGCGCGATCTCTCGGGGACGCGGCTCGGCGTCATCGACCGGTACACCGACGGGTTCGCGCGCGACGCCGTGCTGGGGGAGTTCGACGCCGCGCTCGACCGCCTCGAATCGCTCGGGGCGACTGTCGAGACCGTCGAGCTACCCGAACTCGACTACGTCGGCGCGGCGTGGTGGGGGATCGGCCCCGCGGAGTTCGCGGCCGCCTACGCCACAAACGACGTTGGGCTCTGGCGCCGCCGCCCGGGGATTCCGAGCCTCGCGGACGGCTTCGAGCGGATGCGCCGTGCGACGAGCGACGCCATCAGCTCCGTCCCCAAGGAAGTCATCCTGCTCGGTGCCCACCTCCTGTTCAACCACGGGGGCCACCACTACGTCCGCGCGCAGAACCTCCGTGCGGCACTCACCGACGTCGTCTCCGAGTCGCTGGAGGAGTACGACGCGCTGGTGACGCCGTCGACACCGACGGTCGCCCCCGAACTCGGCGCGTTCGGGAACGAGGAGATGCCGCCGCCGAACGGCTCGCTCACCCCGGCGAACGTGACCGGCCACCCCGCCATCAGCGTCCCGTGCGGCGAGAGCGACGGGCTCCCGGTCGGCCTCCAACTTGTCGGTCCGTGGGGCGGCGAGAAGGACCTCCTCGACGCCGCGTACACGTTCGAGCAACGCGCCTGAGACGCGCTCGTCTCGGTCGGCGTCGTTCCGGACGGGTGTCGGGTTTTATCTCCCTGTGGCAGGATAGTTTGGTAGCTGAGACGATGACGTACGACATGATTCAGGTAGGCGTGGGTCTGCAGGGCTCGCGCTGGTGCAAGCAGTATCTCCCCCCGAACGTCGAGGACGGTCTCGTGGACGTCGTCGCCGCAGTCGACGTCGACCCGAACGCGTTCGAGCCGGCGCGCGAACACCTCGGTATCGACGAAGACCGCTGTTACACGGAGCTCGAACGGGCGTTCGCCGAGCACGACGCGGACTTCTGCTCCGTCGTCGTCCCGCCCCACGTCCACGAGGACGTGGTCGACCTGGCGCTCGAACACGAGATGGATATCCTCTCGGAGAAACCCATCGCCGACACGATGACGGCCTCGGCTCGAATCGCCGAGAAGGTCGAGCGCGCGGGACGGAAGATGGGTGTCACCATGACCCACCGGTTCGACCGCGACAAGACGTCGCTCCGTCGGGAACTCCGCTCCGGACGGGGTGGCCCGCTCGACTACCTCACGTTCCGGTTCACCTGCGACTACCGACACCGCGGGACGTGGGACGAGCGCCTCTACGACATCGACGACCCGCTTCTGATGGACGGCGCGGTCCACCACCTCGATCTCCTCCGCGACCTCGCGGGTTCAGATCCCGAGACGGTGTATACCCAGTCGTGGAACCCGCCGTGGAGCGAGTTCGAGAACGGTGCGCAGGCGCTGGCGACCGTGACGTTCGAGAACGGCGTCCGCGCGCAGTACGAGGCGGCGACGACCAACGCCGTCGGCCTCAACGGTTGGGGCCACGAGTACGTCCGCGCCGAGTCCAGAGACGCGACGACCGTGCTCGACCACCGGACGCTCGAACGGTTCGAGCGCGACCCCGACGACGAGAACTGGGTCGGTCGCCACCCCGCGGGCGAGGAACTCCCGCTTCTCGACCGCGAGAAGTGGGGCAACGCGTGGCTCGTCGAGCAGTTCGTCGAGTGGCTCGACGGCGGCGAGCCGATGGCGACGAACGTCTCGGAGAACCTCACGTCGATGGCGCTCGTCTTCGGTGCCATCGAGAGCGCCGAGCGCGGCGAACCGGTCGACGTGCGGGAGTATCTGGACGCAGCACGCGCAGACGCGCGTGACAGCGGCGAGTGACGACAACTAACGACAACTGAAGACTAGAGCCCGTCAACGAGGTCGACGACGGACGCGACGGCGGCCGCGGGGTCGCCGGTGGGCGCGAACTCGCAGCCGACGTAGCCGTCGTAGCCCGTCTCCGCGAGCGCGCCGAGGATATTCTCGTAGTGGAGTTCGCCCGTCCCGGGTTTGTGGCGGCCGGGCACGTCGGCGACGTGGACGTGGCCGATGCGGTCGACGTTCTCCGTGAGCGTGGCGATGACGTTCCCCTCCGTCACCTGCTGGTGATAGACGTCGTAGAGCAGTTTCACGTTCGGGCTGTCGACGGCGTCGACGATGTCGAACCCCTCTTCGGAGCGCGCGAGGAAGTAGCCCGGCGTGTCGACGGCGGTGTTTAGCGGTTCGACGACGAGCGTCACGTCGCGCTCCTCTGCGCGCGGCGCGGCGGCGGCGAGACAGTCGACGACTTTCTCCCGCTGCGTCTCGCGGTCGAGCCCCTCCTGTTCGGCGCCGACGGTGACCACCGAGACGGGTACGTCGAGCGCCGCCGCGCCGTCGACCGAGCGTTCGAGGGCGTCGACGGCAGCCTCGCGCTGGTCGGGGTCGGTCAGCGCCGGCTCCGCCAGCGGGAAGCCGGTCGCCGCCAGCGTCGCGGCGACGTCCAGCCCCGCGTCTCGGTAGGCCGTCACCACCTCCTCGGCCGCGTCGTGCTGCCAGTCGAAGTACTCGACGGCGTCGACGCCCGTCTCGGCGAGGGGCTCGACGGCGTCACGCGGGTCGGTGTCCGGAAAGAGAATCGCGAGCGTCGCGCTCAGCTTGAACATGTGGGGTCGTCTCGGACGGCGCTAATGAACGTTCCGCCGGCTGACCCGTTTCCGTCTCCCCACGGCTGTCCGTCGTTCGCAGTTCCTCCACGACCCTCCGCTCCGTCGTCCACAGAGAGCTACGCGTGGCACAGCCGCCGCGGGAGACCCTGCTCGTGGAGGACGTACCGCTCGAGAAACTCGACGGAGAGTCGCCGACGGACGTCGGCGTACGCCTCGTCGTCCCAGCGGTTCCGGAGTTCGTCGGGGTCCTTGCGGAGGTCGAACAGTTCGCCGTACGGTTCGCCGGGGTAGAGCGTCAGCTTGTACCGGTCGGTGACGTACGTGCGGACCCGGAGGCCGAGGTAGTCCTCGTCGTTCTCGACGACGACCCCGTCGCGGACGGCGTCGGTCTCGCCCGACAACTGCGGGCGGAGCGAGCGACCCGCCCAGGCGGGCGGCTCCCGCATTGCTTCGCGTTCCGGAGGGACTCGTCCCTCTGGAACCGGGATGTCGCAGAAGTCGAGCACCGTCGGCGCGAAGTCGACGGCGCTGACGGGGCCGTCACGTCGCTCGCCGGCGGGCAGCGTCCCCGGAAAGCTCCACAGCATCGGGACGCGGAGCAGCCCCTCGAAGTGGAACGGCCCCTTGCGGAGCATCCAGTGGTCGCCCATCATGTCCCCGTGGTCGGACATGAAGACGACGAGCGTCTCCTCGCGGAGTCCCGCCTCGTCGAGCGCTGCCAGGACGCGTCCGATCTCGCGATCGACGAAGCTAATCATGCCGTAGGTCACGGCAATCTGTTCGCGGAGTTGGTCGTCGGAGAGGTCGCTCGTACCGTGGAAGCCGCTGAGCTGCGTGTCGGTGTCGGCGTAGGCCTCGCGGTAGAAGGGGGGCAGGTCGTCGAGTTCGCCCTCGCGGCGCGTCGGCAGCGCAACGTCGTCGGGGTCGTACATGCTCCCCCACGGTTCCGGCGCGGCGAACGGGTGGTGAGGGTCGGGGAACGAACTCAGGAGGAAGAACGGCTCGTCCATCCCGGTCGCCGACTCGACGAACTCGCGGGAACGGTCGGCTATCCACCGGTTGTAGTGGAGTTCTTCGGGGAGCGACCACTCGAAGGTCTGCGGGGCGGGTCGGGGCTCGTTGTCGGGGTGGTCCTCATCGAGTCGGGCCGCCGCCTCGGGGTGCTCGCGTTCGAGCCACTGGCGGTACTCGCCGAATATCCAGCTCACGTGCCCGCCGGTGAAGTCGGCTGTCTCGAAGCCGTAGTACGGCTCCGGCAGCGCGCGGTGGCGGTTCTCGTTCCATGGCGGCCGTGCCTCGGGGAACTCCTCGGGCGCCACGGCGTCCGCCACCGCCGACTGACCGCCAGCAGCGCCAGTTGCGGCCGAGCCGCCGTCGACGCCGTCGCCGTCGTCGGCTTGCCCATCCGCGACCTCCACGACGCCGGCGCCGTTGGGGAGGTCGTACGTGTGGAGGTGGAGCTTCCCGGCCGCGTGCGTCCGGTAACCCGCCTCCCGGAGCGCGCCGGGGAGCGTCGGCAGCGACGGGTCGAGCGGAATCCCGTTCGTCCGGACGCCGTGGTCCCGGGGCATCAGCCCGGTGAACAGGCTGGCCCGGGCGGGCATACAGAGCGGGTTGGCGACGTACGCACGCGACAGCGCGACGCCCCGTTCGGCGAGCGCGTCGATGTTCGGGGTCTCGACCACCGAGTTGCCGGCGTAGCCGAGGTGGTCGTACCGTAGCTGGTCGAGAACGAAGCAGACGACGTTTGGCCGGGTCATCGACGTCCGCACCCACGGAGCCTCGGGTGTTAGCTGTTACCGTCCGCCGCGTGACCGAGAGACGAACGTATATCACGGTGGACTGTGACGGGCGTACTGTTCAGATGAGCCAACTCGACGAGATATTCGTCGTCCACCACTGTCACACGGACGTCGGATACACGCACGACCAGCCGGTCGTCTGGGACCTCCAGCGCCGGTTCATCGAGCGAGCGATCGACCTCGCGGAGCGCGACCTCGACCGCCCGGACGGCGAGGCGTTCCGCTGGACGGTCGAGACGACCGAACCCTTGCTGCGGTGGCTTCGGGTCGCCGACGACGAGCGAATCGCCCGATTTCGGGCGCTCGAAGAACGGGACCGCATCGAGGTGACGGGCATGCTCGGCAACCTCACGCCGCTGTACGACCAGGCGGAACTGGTCGAGTCACTCCAACCATTGCGGCGACTCCGCGAGGAGTACGGCTTCGATATCCGGACGGCGATGAACGGCGACGTGAACGGCCACAACTGGCCCCTCGTCGACCGCCTCCTCGACGCCGGCATCGACGGCTTCTCGATGGCGGTCAACAGACACTGGGGGAGCGCGCCGGTCGACCGGCCGCTGGCGTTCCGCTGGGAGGGGCCGAGCGGCCGCACGCTCCGGACATTCAACGGCTTCCAGTACGGCGGCGGCTACAACATGGGCATCGGCCGTGACGCCGAGTCGCTCGCCGAGCGGTGGCTCCCCCACCTCGACGCCCACCTCGGCCGAATCGACTACCCGCTGCCGATACTGATGGTCCAGACGACCCACCCGTTCTTCGACAACAACCCGCCGCTCGCGGAACTACCGGCGTTCGTCCGCGAGTGGAACGACCGCCCGGACGTCGCGGACGGGGAGTTGCCGTCGCTGCGCGTCGCAACGCCGACGGAGTGGTGGGAGGCCGTCGACGTCTGCGACGCCGAACTCCCCGTGTACCGCGGCGACTGGACCGACTACTGGAACTTCGGCTCCATCACGAGCGCGCGCGAGACGGCGGTGACGCGCGAGAGCCGCCGTCGCCTGCGAACCGCCGACGCGATGGAGGCAGCGCTGACGGCCGCGGGCGCCGGCCGGGAGGACCGCTCGCCCGCACGTCGGAGCGGGCTGGACGAACGCGAGCGCGCCTGGCGGTCCGTGACGATGTACGACGAGCACACGTGGGGCGCCGACGTCTCGGTCGAACGGCCGGAGTCGGAGGACACCCGCAGTCAGTGGCACCACAAGGCGAAACACGCCTACGACGCGCGGAGCCGGAGTCTCCTGCTCCGCCGCGACGCGGTGGCCGAGTTCGCACGTCGCGTCGCCGACGCGGGAGGTGACCGATGAACGGCGAGTTCGACCGCGTCCTCGTCGCGAACCCGCTCCCGTGGGAGCGGACGATTTCGGGGCCCGTCTCGAAGTACGCCGTCGAGCCACGCGGCCGAGGCGACGACGACTTGTCGGCCCGCCACTGGCAGGACCGCTCGTTCAACGACGACACGTACCTGCTCCCGCCGACGGACGTCCCAGGGTACGGCTACGCCGTCGTCCGGACCGAGGACCTCACGCCGAACGAGGGCTGGCCGTTCGACGAGCGGCGCGTCGTCGAGACCGACGCCTACCGCATCACGTTCGACCGGGAGAGGGGCGGAATCGCCGGCTGGTGGGACGAGCGCCTCGGCTGCGAGTGGGCCGACGAGGCGAGCGACTACCCCCTCGCGGGCGTCGTGCGCGAGCGACTCGCCGACCCGAGCGGCGACGCGCCGCGGGACCGACTGTTCCGCGCACCGCCCGCGGGCGAGGACAACCCCGACGGGCTGTGGAACGCCGCGCCCGACCTCGTCGAGGCCGAGGCCGGCGCCGACGACCCGTGGGAGTCCCCGACGTGGGGGTACCAGCGCGACTGGCACGCCGAGCGGTACGGCCCCGAGCGCGTGCTCAGTCACCGGGTCTACCGGACGCCGCACGGTTACGACGTCCGGCAGCGACTCGCCGTCGAGGGGCTCGACTCCGCCGTCGACCTCCGGGTGACAGTCCCGCACGAGGGAGCCGAGGTCGTCGTCGAGGCGACGTGGGAGGAGAGCCGCGACACCCGCCCGGCGTCGACGTATCTCGCTTTCCCGTTCGACCTGCCGGAGCCGCGGGCGCACGTCGACGTCGGTGGACAGGCGATGCGGCCCGGCGCCGACCAATTCCCCGGCTCCTGTCGGGATTACTTCACCGCCCAGCGGTGGGTCGAACTGTCGAACGAGCATCGCGGCGTCACCGTCGGCTGTCCGTTGAACCCGATGGTGCAGTTCGGCGGCTTCCGCTTCGGCGAGCACAGCCGGGAGTTCTCCCTCGACCGGGCGCTCCTGCTCGGGTGGGTGAGCACGAACTACTACAACACGAACTTCCGCGCCCACCAGCCTGGGCGAGTGCGAGCGCGCTACCACCTGCGCCCACACGAGGGCGCCTTCGACGAGAGCCGGGCGCACACGGTCGGCGCAGCCGCAGAGCACGCGACGCCGCTCGTCCAGCCAGTCGCCGAGTCGGGCGCTGCGCCGACGCTCCCCGAGCGCGGGCGCGTCCTCAACCTCCCCGAGCCGCCGGTGCTCGTCCCCTTCGTCCGCCCGTCGCGGGCGGCCGGAATCGGGGACGCGTCCATCGACGGTGCGGGCGGGACAGCCGGCGGGGTGACAGACGGCGCGAACCCGGCGGCCGGCGCGGACGAACTCGACGTCGGCCTGCTGAACGCGAGCGACGAGCCCCGAACGGCGACGGTCGCCCCCGGCGTCTTCGGCGTCGCGTCGGCGCGAACCGTCGGCCAGCTGGGGGAAGACGACCGCGGACGGTCGCTGGAGATGAGCGATGGTGCGGTCGAGGTCGAACTCGCCCCGCGCGAACTCCGTGTGGTCCGTCTCTCCGCGGAGGTGAGCCGATGAAGGCGAGCGAGCTCCGCGACTACCTACAGTCGCTCGACGGCGGCTGGGTCGACTGGGACGACACCGTCGACACGTTCAAGGCGGGCGACCCGGACGCCGAGATCGAGGGTCTCGCAGTCGGCTGGATGAGCTACCGGTGGGCGCTCGAACGCGCCGTCGACCTCGGCTGCAACGTCTTCCTCACCCACGAGGGGACGTACTACGACCACGAGGACGAACCGATTCGCGACAACCACCCGCCGCGCGTCGTCGAGCTGATAGACGAGAAGCAGGCGTTCATCGAGGCGCACGACCTCGTCGTGCTCCGGTGTCACGATCTCCTGGACCAGTTCCCCGGCATCGGCGTCCCGGACGCGTGGGGCGCCCACCTCGGCTTCGACGAGGAGGACGAGGTGCCGGTCGGCAGGATGCCTGAACCGCCGAGAGCGTTCGGTCCCGGCGACTACTACCGCGTCTACGAGGTGGCGGAGCGACCGGCGCGAGAGGCGGCCAGCCAGATGGCTGCCGAACTCGGTGACGTGGGACAGGACGCTGTCGAATTGCTCGGCGACGGAGAGACACCCGTCTCCCGCATCGTCGTCGGGACGGGCGCGATAACGCCCTTCCGACACATGTTCGACGCGTACGACCCGGACCTCGTCGTCTGCTCGGACGACGGCTTCTCCTACTGGCGGGACGGCCACGTCGCCGTCGACGCCGGCGTCCCGGTCGTCGTCGCCAACCACGCGACGAGCGAGGTGAGAAGTATGAAACTGCTCGCCGACCACCTCGACGAGGCGTTCTCCGACCTGCCGGTCCACCACATCGAGCAGGGCTGTATGTTCGAAATCGTCGAAGGAGACGACTGACGCGAGAGAGTGCGACCGTGTGAACGCTACGGCAGGCCGTACTCGGCCATCTTCCCGCGGAGGAACTGCGCGGAGCGGTCGAGGTGTTCCTTCCCCTTCTCCGCGTCGTAGCCGTCCTCGATGGAGATCCAGCCGTCGAAGCCGGCGTCGGCGAGAATCGAGAAGACGGCGTCGTAATCTATCATCCCCTCGCCGACGACGCCGTGCTGGAGGATGTCGGCGTAGCCCTGCCCGCCCTCGGCCTCCATCTCGCGGAGGTCCTCGATGGTCCCGCCCTCGAGGTAGCGGTCGCTGGCGTGGCAGGTCACGACGCGGTCGGCCACCGCCTCCAGCAGTTCTATGGGGTCGTCGTCGGCGATGATGGCGTTCGAGGGATCGTAGTTGACGCCGAACCACGGGCTCTCCTCGATGCGGTCGAGCAGGTCGAGGAACTCCTCCTTCTGTTGGGCGAACTCCGGGTGCTCCCAGTAGTCGTCCTTGTAATGGTTCTCGAGGACGAGCGTCACTTCGCGGTCGGCCGCGTACGGAATCAGCTCCTCGATGCAGTCGCTCACCCACGAGAGACCTTCCTCGCGCGACACCTCCGGCCGGCGCTGCCCCGAGAGGACGCGGCAGTAGCTCCCGCCGAGTCGCGCGGTCGCTTCGATGGCGCGCTTCTCCCGTTCGACTTCCTCGCGGCGCACGTCTGGGTCGGGGTGCGTGAAGTCCGGGGAGTAACACATCATCGGAATCGAGAGCCCACGGTCGGCGGCGGCCGACCGGAGGCGGTCGAGTTCCTCGGGGTCGTCGTCGGGCGTGATGCCCCAATAGAACTCGACGCCGTCGACGTCGATCTCGCTCGCGACGTCGAACCACTCCTCGTGGCGCATCTCGCCCTCCATCAACATGCTAAGGTAGCACTTCGGGAACGCGGCGAGCGGCATCTCAGTGAGTCACCTCCGGGCGGTCGGAGTGGGGGACGTCGGGGGCCGCGTGTGCGTTCCGGCTCATTCGTTCGGCGTCAGCACGCACTTGATGTACTCGCGTTCGTGCATCCCCTCGAAGCACTCCCGCCACTCCTCCAGCGGAGCGACGCGGTCGACGACGGGTTCGACGTCGAGTTGCCCCGTCCCGAGGAGCGTGATGACCTTCTCCCAGATCTCCCACGTGTGCGAGAAGCTCCCCTGCACCGTGACGGCCTTCTGGACGACGGGGTCCATGCTGTACTCCATCGGCTGGGGACCCCACCCGACCTTGGTGATGTGGCCGTCCGGTCTGACCACGTCCATCGCCGTCTCGAACGTCGCGGAGACCCCCGCGGCGTCGATGACGGTGTCGACGCCGAGCCCGTCGCCGAGACCGTCGACGAACTCGACGGCGTCGCCGGTGACGGTGTGCGTCGCGCCGAGTTCCTCGGCGACGTCGAGTCGGTCCTGGTCGGCTGGCAGTCCGCTGGCGACGACGGTGCTCGCGCCCGACAGCGCCGCCATCTGGACGCAGAGGAGTCCGATCGGTCCCGGCCCGAGCACCAACACGCTGTCGCCGGGGTTGACGTCGGCGTTACCGCAGACGGCGTTGTAGGCGACGCTGCACGGTTCGGTCAACGCGGCGCGCTCGAAGGAGAGGTCGTCGGGAATGTGGTGGAGACAGCGGATCGGGACCGCGACGTACCGCGCCATCGCGCCGTCGGTCCCGTAGCCGAACCCCTTTCGCGAGGGGTCGAGGTTGTAGAGCCCGCGACGACTGAGCGGCGACGTCTCGTCGATCTCGGCGGCCGTCTCGCTGACGACGCGGTCGCCGGCTTCGAACTCGTCGCTCCCCTGAATTTCCTCGACGACGCCCCCGAACTCGTGGCCGAGCGTCACCGGGTAGTTGACGGGCCAACTGTGGCTCCCGTGCCACTGGTGGACGTCGCTGCCGCAGATTCCCACCGCCTCGACGCGGATCAGAGCCTCCCCGTCCTCGATTTCGGGGACCTCGACCTCGCGGAGTTCCACCGCTTCCGGTTCGTAGTTGACGACGGCCGACATCCGGTCGGCGTGCTCTTCGGCATACGCTGATGTGGCTTGCCTACCCATACCTAGACACGACTCATTATCCTCAAATAACTACTGGTTACGGAAACGCCGAGGAGGGGCAATCCCCCTCGACGGTCGCACGGAAGCATCTATCACCGATGAGCGAGACGTTCGTCCATGGCGTTAGACGTCGGAATACTCGGTGTCGGCGGCATCGCGGACGCGCACTTTCCAGCGTACCGGCAGTTCGACGAACTCCGCGTCGGCGGAGTCTGTGACGTCGACGAGTCGGCTGCGAAAGCCGCCGCGGAAGAGTTCGAGACGGATCGGTGGACGGAGTTCGAGACGTTCGTCGTGGAGGCCGATATCGACGCGGTTGACGTCATCCTGCCGCACGTACTGCACTACCCCGCAGCGAAGGCCGCGCTGGAAGCGGGGCTCCACGTGCACGTCGAGAAACCGTTCGTGACGTCGATGGAACAGGCTCGCGAACTCGTCGACATCGCGGACGAACGGGACCTGACGCTCATGGTCGGACAGACTCAGCGGTACGACCCTCACAACCGGGCGGTGGAACGACGACTCGCCGACGGCGAACTCGGCGAAGTCCACCACGCCCGGTTCGACGCGGTGCAGAACCTCCGGGAACACGTCGACACCGATCACTGGCTGTTCGACGGGGAGAAAGCCGGCGGGGGCGGCGTCATCAGCGTCCTCGTCCACAGACTCGACCTGCTCCGGTACTTCCTCGGTGAGCCTCGCCGCGTCACGGCGCTCGCGAAGACAGTCGACCCCGCGTTCGAGGACGCCGAAGACTACTGCGTTGGACTCCTCGAGATGGAGAACGGCGCGATGGTCGACGTGTTCGACACCTACTCCGCGGCGGGGTTCCCGTACGGCGAGGGGTTCTGGCTCTTCGGCGAGGAGCGGGTCGTCCACGCGCTCCCGGCGGAAGGCGAGGCGACGACGGCGCCGCGTATCAGCCGCTCCGACGCGCCTCGCGAGTTCGACGAGATTCCGGCAGATGTCGAGCTTCCGAGCGAGAGCGGGTTCGTCAACGAGCTCGTCCACTTCGCGAACTGCGTCGAAACCCGCACGGAACCGCTCTCCAGCGGACGGGACAACCTCCGGACACTGGCGACGGTGTTCACTATCTACGAGAGCGTCGCTCGCGACAACGAGTGGGTGTCGGTCGCGGACGTGCTGGCGGGGAGCGGACCTCGACGCCGCGACCCGTGACGTCTCGCGCACCGCGTCGGCGCGTCCGCCTCAGAGCACGTCTCCGTACTGGCGTTCGAGACGGTCCGCTATCGCCTCGCGGTCGGTCTCGCGGAGGCGCTCGACGTACCGTCGGAGCTTCCCGGGACGCCGCGTCGCGTGGTACGGTCCGCCCTCCTCGATGACGGTCCAGAGCGGGTCGCGGAGTCCCGCGGGCGGGTCGGGGTTGCCGCCGCGCTCGCCGCGGGCGGACTCCGTCATCCGGTCGGCGTGCCACGCTTCGAGGCGGCGGCTCCCCTCGCCGACGACGTCGGGGCGTTCGTCCGCGAGGTCGGTCGTCTGGTGGGGGTCGGCGTCGAGGTCGTAGAGTTCGACGTCGTCGAAGTCGTGGACGCCGTCGTGGTACGTCCGAAGTAGGAGCCAGTTCTCCCAGCGGACGCCGCGCTGGCACGTCAGCGCGCCCTGACTCAGGACGAGGTACTCGCGGCCGTACTCGCCGTCGGTGGTCACCGACTCGTCGTCGGCACAGACGGCGGCGTCTGCGTCCGCGTCGACGAGCGCCGGCGCGAACGACCGGCCGTCCCATCCTTCCGGCGCGTCGGCGCCGACCAGTTCGGCGAGCGTCGGCGCGAGGTCGAGCGCGTAGTGGAACGCGTCGTCGACGCCCGCCCCGACGCCCGGCCCGCTCATCACGAGCGGGACGCGACCGGTCGGCCGGTCGGCAGTGTGGTGGTCGCCGTAGATGTTACACTCGCCCTGGTTCTCGCCGTGGTCGGCACTGACTATCACCAGGGTCTCCTCGCGGACCCCGTGACGTTCGAGTCGCGCGAGCAACTCCCCGATGTAGTCGTCCATGTACCGGATGCCGACGTCGTAGCCGTCGATCCACTGTCGGTAGTCCTCGCGGGACTCGATTCGCGCGGGCGTGCGCTCCAGTCCGGGGTCCGCGCCCCAGTCGACGCTCTCGTCGGGAGTCTTACCGACACCGTGGAGGTCACGGGCGCTGTGTGGCCCGTACCCCTCCCAGTGCTCCCGGATCGTCTCCTCGTCGGGCCACTCCGGCGCCGGGTCGTCCGCGAAGGGATTGCCGTACGCCACGGGCGTGTCGTAGGGGGTGTGGGGGTCCCAGAAGTTGACGTGGAGGTACCAGTCCTCCTCCGTCGCGTGCGCGTCGAGCCACTCCTCGGCGTGAGCGTAGACGTCGTCGGCGCGCTCGAAGCCGCAGCCGCCGGTGTCGCGCCACTCCTCGAAGCCGTCGAGGACGTGCCAGGTCCCGTGGCGGGTCGGGAACGAGCTGACCAGCGCCGTTCGGTGGTCGGCGTCGCGGAGAACGGCCGGCAGCGTCCGGAACCGGTCGGCAGTCGAAAAGCCCCGGTCGCGGCCGGTCCGTCGGGGCTCCGACGCGAGTCCGCCGTGGTTGACGACGCCGGTGTGGATGCCGAACCGGCCGGTGACGAGCGCCGTCCGCGAGGGGAGACAGGGGAGGTCCGACGCGTAGTAGTCGGTGAACCGCATCCCGTCGTCGGCGAGCGCGTCGACGGTCGGCGTCGTGTTCCGGTGGTAGCCGTAACAGCCCAGGTGGTCGGCCCTGAGCGAGTCACAGTCGACGTAGAGTATCCTCATCGGTCGTCGCGCGCACCTCCCGGTCCGCGCTTGCGGGGTTCAGACGACATCGTCGACGGTGGCGTCCTCGTAGACGAGCCGTTCGAGTTTGTCGAGGACGGCGGTCGGATCCTCGCGCTGCCAGATGTTCCGGCCGACGGTGAGACCGCGCCCGCCGGCGCTCATGAACGTCTCCACGTCGCGAAGGAACGCCTCCTCGTCCACCGAGGCTCCGCCGCTCATCAGCACGGGGAGTTCGCCGGCGACGTGGACTGCCCACTCGACGGCCTCCTGCGTGCCGGGATGCTTTATCTTCGCGAGGTCTGCCCCGAGTTCGAGGCCGATGCGCGCCGCGTAGGCGACGGTGTCGGGGGCGTCGTGGTCGTTGACCCCCTGCCCGCGCGGGTACGACCAGAGGACGACCGGCAGGTCGGCGTCGCGGGCGTCGTCGCGCGCCGAGCTGAACTCCTTGAACATCTCCGCCTCGCGGTTCGACCCGGTGTAAACCGTGTAGCCGATGGCATCGGCGCCCAGTTCGGCCGCGTCCGCCACCGACCAGATGGGCGGCGCGTACCGGTCGCCCATCACCATCCCGGTCTTCCCGTTGAGCTTCGCGACGAGGGTGACGTCGTCCTCGTAGGAGGGATAGTACGTCTCTGCGACTCCTTTCTGTACAGCCAGTCCGGTGACCGCGTCGTGGGTCGCGATGTCGAAGACGGTCGAGGGGTCGGCGCGCTCGGGCACCGACTCGAAGACGCCCGGACCGCGTTCGAGACCGTGATCCATCGCGATGAGTATCGACTTTCCGTCCCGTGAAACCGGCGTATTGGCTACTGAACGCATCTGACGTCAACCGATTCCGACGGCACCGTCAAATCAGTTTTGGCTGCGACAGTTCGGCGCCTCCCGAGCGCCGCGACGTTCTCCATGGCACAATAGTTTAGTTACCGGGGGTGTACTCACCGACACGATAAGTCTCATATGGGTATCGATACCACAACTCGCGAATCTGTCGACGCCTGTCGACGTCAGCTACCGCCGTCGCTCGAGGAACAGAAGGTCGCGTTCGGATTCGACGGCGTCGTCGACCGCGTCCGGACCGCCGTCGCGAAGCGCGTCGGCCCCGAGGAGTACGACCGGATGGAGACGCTGGAGGAGTTCGGGACGCGCATCGTCGACGCCGCGGCGCTCGACACCTCCTGCAGCATCGAGTGGTTCTGCGAGCGGAAGCGAGCCGGCGGCCACACGTCGCACCTCGGCCGCGCGATGGAGCGCCTCGGCCACCGACCGACGCTCGTCGGGACCTACGGATCGCCGCCGCGGGAGACGTTCACGCGCGGGTACGACCGTGCGCGTCTCGTCTCGCTCGGCGAAGCACCAGTGACCGACGCCGTCGAGTTCGACGACGGAAAGGTGCTGTTGAGCGAGACGCGGCGGCTGGCGAACCTCGACTGGGAGGAGATCCGCTCGACCGTCGGCGTGAACTCGCTGGCCGCCTCGTTCGACCGTACGGAGCTACTCGGACTCGGCTACTGGGCGACAATTCCCCAGATGCCGACCGTCTGGGACGGGCTCCGCGAGGAGCTCTGGCCGCGCCTCCGCGACCCGCCGGAGCACGTCCTCGTTGACCCCGCCGACGTCAGGCGGCTCTCGTCGGAGACGCTAATCGAGGGCGTCTCGTCGCTCGACGCGCTCGACGACGTCGTCCCCATCACCGTCAGCGTGAATCGGGCGGAGGCGCTCCGGCTTGCGGACCTCGTCGCGTCGGGCGTCGACGAGGAAGGACCGCTGGTCGATGTCGCCGTCGCCCTGCGCGACGCGCTCGGTGTCTCGACGGTGGTAGTCCACGCGCTGAGGGAGGCGGCGATGGCGAGTGGCACGGGGCACTGGCGCATCACCGTCCCGCACGAGCCGAATCCGACGATAACCACGAGCGCTGGCGACCACTTCAACGCGGGTCTCATCGTCGGGAAGCTCACCGGTCTCGACGGCGGCGCCCAGCTCGCCGCCGGGAGCGCCGTCGCCGGCTGGTTCGTCAGAAACGGGACGCCGCCGACGTACGACGAGCTCCGGACGTTCCTCGACGGCTACGAGGCGCTGTATGACGACGCTGCGACGCTCGATACCTCGAACAGAGCGTGACGCGCGAGGCGGTGGCGGTGCACTCCGGCGACGCGCGGCCCGCGACAGCCATCGGCGTGTACGGGTGAGGACGCCGGACAATATGCGCCATCCGTAACCGCTCCCGCGGCCGTTCACCAGCACCAGAAGGTTTAATCCAGTCGCAGCGAGGCACCCTCTGTGAGCAGCCAGAACAACGGCGAGGTGACGCCAGAGTATCGATTCGGCATCGTCGGCCACGGGTGGCTAGGCGGCGTCATCGGCGGTCAGATACGGGACCACGAGCGGACGACAGTCGTCGGCGTCGCCGACGTCGCCGCCGAGGCGCGCCGGCGCGCCGGTGAGAAGCTCGCGCTCTCGGCGGGGGCGCTGTACGAGAGCTACGAGGAACTGTTGGCGGCCGAGGAACTCGACGCCGTCGTCGTCTCGACCCCGCACGCGCTCCACTACGAACAGGTCACCGCCGGGCTCGACGCCGGGCTCGACGTGCTCTGCGAGAAACCGCTCTGCGTCGACCCGGCGAAGGCGAGGGAACTCGTCGACCGCGTCGAGGCGAGCGACCGGACGGTGATGCTCGGCTACCAGCGCCACCTCAACGGCGCCTACCGGACGGCGCGCCGACGTCTCGCGGAGTCCTCGGACGACGTGGTCTACGTCGACGCCGAGATCTCCCAGCCGTACATGGAGCTGTTCGGCGGCACGTGGCGGACGAATCCAGACCTCAGCGGCGGGAGCGTCACCTACGACACCGGTAACCACCTCATCGACGGACTCCTCTGGACGACGGGGCTGGAGCCCGTCAGCGTCTCCGCCGAGATGACGTTCGAGGACGACGACGAGCGCGTCGAGTCCGACGCCGCGCTCTGCGTCACCTTCGAGGGCGGCCTCACCGGGACCGTTGCCGTCTCGGGGCGAACCCCGCGGTTCACAGAGCGCATCCGCGTCTGGACCGACTCCGAGGAGATTCGCTTCGACGAGGACGAGGTGGTCGTTGTCGACGCCGACGGCGACGAGTGGCGCCCGCACCTCGACCGGGGGGACGACCCGAACAAGATAGAGGCGTTCGTCGACGCGCTCGACGCCGGCGAGGAGCCGCCCGCGACCGCCCGCGACTCCTTCCGCGCCGTCGCGCTGACCGCCGCGGCGTACGAGTCCGCGCGGACCGGTCGGCGGGTCGACATCGACCTCGACCCCGCGTGAGCAACGACGGCGTAGACTTCGACGCTACCGCAACCGGTCGAGGAACGCGGCGCCGCGGTCGAGCGAGTTCAGCGGATCGTCCGGTTCGTCGTGTTCGTAGACGTACCACTCCACTTCCTCTGTCCGCGCGGCCTCGACGCAGGCCGCGAGGTCGACGTCCCCGGTCCCGACTTCGACCGACGCCTTCCGGGCGACGTCGACGTCCTTGACGTGGAGTATCTCCACTCGATCGCCGAGCGAGTGAATCCGCTCGACGGGGTCGTCACCGCCGGCGGCGACCCAGCCGGCGTCCAGTTCGACGCCGACGCGCTCGTCGAGTGAGTCCAGCAGGATGTCGAACGGCGTCGAGCCGTCGAGCGGGCGGAACTCCCAGTAGTGGTTGTGATAGAGGAACTGGATGTCACGCTCCACAGCGCGGGCGGCGAGTTCCTCCAGTCGAGCCGCCGTCTCGCGGATACTCGCGCGCGATTCGAGTCGCTCCTCGCCGATAGAGGCCGCGAGCGCCTCACAGCCCACCGCCTCGTAGAGATCGATGGTTCGGTCGAGCTCCGCCGGGAGCTCCGGGAGGCTGACGAACGGCCCGAGGTGCGCGCCGGGGACTGCCAGCCCCGTCCGGTCGAGCGCGTCGACGACGGCCGCCGTGTCCGCGTCGGGGAGGCGGTGGAGGAACTCGACACCGTCGTAGCCGGCGTCGGCGACTCGTTCGAGTACTCGGGGCAGCGGCTCGTCTACGTCTCGCAGAGTGAACAGATTGACTCCGGTCCGCATGGTACTGAATTGCGCGGACTTGGTTAAGAAGCTATCCTCACGGACGCGACCGGTACTACGAGTACTGCATGTTCAGTTCGATGACGTTCGCCGTGCTGAGTACCGCGTCCGGGAGGTCGCTCCGGTAGCGGTCCCCGCGGGTGCGGCTGAGCGGCGCGGCGACGCTGACGGCGCCGACCGCCCGGTCGTTGAGGTCGCGAATGGGGGCGGCGACGCAGCGGAGGCCACGGTGCCACTCCTCGTCGTCGTAGGCGTACCCGCGCTCGTGTATCTCCTCAAGTTCCTCGAAGAGCTCGTCTCGGTCGGTGATCGTGTTTTGCGTCTTGCTCGGGAGGCCGTGGCGGTCGAGTATCTCCTCGACCCGTTCGCGTGGAGTGAACGCGAGAAGCGCCTTCCCCGCCGAGGTCTGATGCAGCGGGACGCGCTTGCCGGTGTGGAAGCTCGTCTGGACCGCCCTCTCGCCCAGTTCGCGTGCGACGTAGACGCCTCGGCCGTGTTCCTCGACCAGTAGGTTCGCGATTTCCTCTGTCTCCTCGGCCAGTTTCCGCAGCGCAGGGTCCGTGGCGTCCAGCAGTTCGACTCGGTCGCGGACGAACTCGCCGAAGTCGAGAAATCGGAGTCCGACGCGGTACTCGTCGCCGTCGGCGACGATGAACTCCGCCTGCATGAGCGTTCGGAGGTGGTAGTGGACCGTACTCTTCGGGAGTTCGAGGTGGGCGGCGAGTTCGGTAACGCCTGCGCCTTCGAGGTGCTTGAGCGCCTCCGCCACGCGGAACGTCGTGATCGAAGCTTGGATGACGTTCGGTTGTTCGCTCATGGTCGAACGTAGTTCGGTAACGTACCGATAAATATCTGTTCATTCTGGGTGAACGGCTGTACGGCCGTCGACTCCGGTACTGTACCACAGATCGAACGTACGCCCCCTCACCTTGCCGACGACGGATAAATTCCAGCAACAAAATTGTTCACCCCTACCGAACAGTACAGACCTACGCATTACAGCCATAGGTCTGTAACATTTTGACGGATGTTGTCCCGGCCTTCGGCTGATATCGGCCGTTTAGCCCATTAAAAATAGTGTTTCCGCGTCGGTGTCGGCATCCGACCGTCGTTATCCGACAGTTCTGCTCGGACGAACGCACCGATGTCGAACCCGGGGCTGTTCGCGTAGTGATTCGCTGAAGATCCTCTGCTACATGGTGATTCGGTGAAGAGGGCGCGTCGATGGCGAATGGACGCTGTCGCGTCCGCTCGCGAAATCGGTCGCCGTCGCGACCGCGGTTCAACAAGCGCGGCTGACGTGTCGAACAGCGGACGAGGAAGATCGGACCGGCCTCAAAAGAAGAACAGCCGCTCACGCAGTTCCCCAGTCAGCGGAGCCCCGTACTCGGACACTTCGACGGCCTCGGCGTGTTCGACCCGCGTACCGGACGCCTCACCGTAGCGTTCACGTAGTTCGTCGCGGAAACGGTCTGCGACGTTCATCTCGGTGTTCGCCACCAGGTGAGAAAGCCCGTCGCTGGCGAGCCACTCACGCCGTTCGTCGTCGCCTTCGGGTACGGCGTCAAGTTCGTCGAAGGTGTACGGGAGCCATTCGTACATCTGCGACTCGTGGCAGTGGAGTGCGTCTATTTTGCGGTCTTCGACGCCGGTTACATCGACGACGACGTCCGGTTCAAACGGCGCGGGCTTGTGGAACTGGTCGGCGACGTAGCCGATGACCGGGTTCGCTTCCAACGGCGGCGTGTCGGGACAGACGTTCGGGACGATGAGCGTGTAGGCGGCGTCCTGTAGCAACTGCGCGCAGTATCGGTGGTCGGGGTGGTAGTCGTTCGGGCGTGGGCCGAGTACGAGGTCGGGATCCACCTTGCGGACGAACCGGATCAGTCGCCGGCGGTTCGCCAGCGTCGGCTGGAGTTCGCCGTCTTTGATGTCGAACACCTCGTACTCGACGCCGAGGGTCTCGGCGACGGCCTCCGTCTCCCGCTTGCGGCGGGCGGCGAGTTTCTGGCGACCCATCTCGTGGTGGCCGGCGCTGCCGTCCGTCACGGAGAGGAATGTTACGTCGTGTCCCGCCTCGACGTACTTCGCAGCGATACCACCGCTCTTTATCGCACAGTCATCGGGGTGCGGCCCGACGACCAGCAGGGTGAGTTTCTCTGTCATGACCGCCCGAATGTGCCAGCCCGTAGAAATCTTTGGGGTACCGGCACGCGCCCGTGACAACCGAAACCCTACGATTCCGGCGCCGTCTACGAACGTCGTGGTTCCTTTGCTGTCTCAAATGAACTGCAAGAGCTCTGCAAAGGCAGACATTCCGGAGCTGATCTATGTTCGTCCTTCTCGCCGATCGATTCGACGAGCGCGACGATATCCTCCATTTGTCACACTTCGAACCAGCCGTCGTGTTCGAGAAAGAGCGTCCCGTCGTGAACGTCGGTCCGATCTCACTTCATGTGAGGCTCTCTCCGACCGAATCGCTTCACTCTGCCGTCGAGAGCGGCGCCGCTCGGTTCCGTTCGGATCTCACCGCCGTCGTCTCAGGGACGGTTATCTGCGGACGCCCACCGGACGGCATTGCGGAGCAGCGTGCGGAACGACTCGTTCTCGAACGCTTCCGGCGTGTGGCCGAGCGAGCAGTAGCAGACAGCGCCATCGCCGTACGACTTCACCCAGAGCGCCGGGTAGTCGTCCAGCTCGGGGTGGTCGAGGTGCGCGAGCACCGTCACCTTCTCGTCGTCCCACTCCAGTTTGTACGCCTCGTCGAAGACGCAGAACTCGGTGACGCCCTCGGTCACTAGGTGGTCGGCGTCGACGACGACGCCGAACTCGGAGGGGTCGGGGTGGCCGCCGAAGTGGCCACCGACGAGATCGCGGATGGTCGGTCGCAGTCGGCGCCAAGGGTGACGAACTCTTGCGGTCCGACGAGCGGCGGATCCTCTCGGCGATTTCGGGTACGTGTGCCGCGAGTTCGACAGCCGACGCGTCGTCGGGAACGCCGACCGAGTCGGCCGAACTATCGGGTGTATCCGTGCTCATTCTGATCTGCCCGTTCTGTATTGGACTCATCCCACACTACTCGCCTGTCTCTAAAAGTTGTGTCGGTATTGGGTCTCAAGCACACAACGATGGAATCAAAATACGGTGTGAATCCTATTTATGCGAGTTATAATCTATTTGAGATAGTTTGTAGCCAATTAATATTGTATACTATATGGGACCTTATGTACGATGAGCCAGTATCGGAGCGTACAGATGAACGACGCGTTCCCGAATCGGACACGGACGTAGAATCGATCGACTCGGAGACCTTCAAACAGCGCGTCGACGACGGCGAACCGGTAAAAATCCTCGAGGTACGTGCGGAAAGGATCGGTAATCCCCATCTTCTGGGCCATCGGCGGGATGTTCCTCGGCGCCTACGCGCAGGGCTATTGGCGGTCTCGGCAGACCGACTCCGATGCGGCCGTCGCCCCGAGTGACTGAGTTCGTTTTGCCACCCATCGTCGTCTATGAGATATTTATACGTTATAGAACAGATTAGAATTGATGATCTTAGGCAATACTCTCGTGCTCATTAAATAGGGGCCGTCGGAGTGGTGCTGAGCAGAAAAGTACGATTTACACAATATCGTCGGCTCAGAGATATTCGAAACCTGACTGGAACGGCCGTGACGGCTCATGGTAGCGACCGAAGGTGCGCTGACGGTCGACTTCGAATCGATCCGACTCGTGAGCTTGGTGCTCGTCGAGGCGGTCGTCCTCTACGTAGGGTATGGCGCGCTAGAGAAGGTGGTCGGCCCGGCCGTAACCGCCGTCATCACGGGCAGGGAGTAATCATGGACATCTGCGGGATCAGCGTGGCGCTGCCCGTACTGTTGGTCGTCTTCGGACTCATGATTGGCGTCCTATTCGGCTTCTTCGGCATGGGTGGGTCGTTCCTCGTGACACCCGTCTAGCTCGTGATGGGTTACGAGCCAACAGTCGCCGTCGGGAGCGGTCTCGCGTTCGTGTTCGGGACCCCCGTCATCGGGACGCTCAAACACCGTGACCTCGGACAGGTCGACTACAGACTCGGCGTGTCAATGATCATCAGGACACCATCGGTCCGAAATCGGCAAGTAGTTGGTTGTCGGCTTACAGGCACATGGGGGTGCCGACGCGCTCATCAGCGTCATCTACGCGGTACTGCTTGGCGGTATCGTTCTTCACCTACCAACAGCTGACAGGCGATGACGATAGTGACGTCGGCGTCAGCCACGACCTCGACAGCGACGCCGAAGTCGACACGGACGACATCCCCGACATCGCCAAGAAGATTCAGTCGTACCACATCCCGCCGATGCTGAACTTGCGCGGCGACGGCTTCATCCACATGCCCGCGCTGTTCTCCATCATCAGCGTGCCGGTTCCCATCGCCGTCGGAACCGACCTCTTCGAGATCGTGTTCTCCGGCAGTATCGGCAGCTACCTGTACGTCTCGACTGGCGGGGTATAACTCGACATCGGGGTACCGCTTCTGGCCGGGAGCGTACTGGGCACTCGATGCTCACAACCACGAGATCGTGAAGCTCTTGCCCGAATCGGCAGCGTTGCTCGATCAGAAGTCCGATCAGTTTGCCGTTCGGTACGATATCCCATTGTCTCTGGCAGTTTCTAGCGTTTTATAGTGGTATCCGTTCGTTTCGCTCAGGTAACTCTGGGAAGCTGTTGTGGGGTTCTGATTGATACCAATACGCGACTGACGAAATGGCGTCCGACCGCTCGAATAGCTCACGACTGTTGTGACCAATCTGTTGGACGGTCACGCGCAGGTCCTCGTCGAAGTGAATCGGATCGGGGATATGCCACCGATAAAGGCCGTGCCTCGGCGGTCGTCCCTGTCCGTCACTACCGTCGTCGTACAACGGATATCCGAGATAAGGGGTCGAGTACGTCATTGGCGACGGGAACGTCTCCTCGCTGCCCGAGGGATCGTTGAAACACCAGGCACCTCCAACATAATCTTCGGTGCCAGTACCGCAGATGGTGGGATACTCTTCGTCCCCGTCAATGTAACACTTCACTTCGCCTTCACCCCACCAGTACTCTTCCAGCGCCGTCCAGGCCAAATAGGTTCCGACGAAGTGTCCTTTGCCGGAGATATCGTCCACGATCGTGTAGTCCTCTTTGATGGTCGTCGGCTTCTCCCGGCGCCACTGCGCGTGAAAGTACGCCGTGTCGTCGTCCAGTTCCGGAACTAGTGAGTAGTCTATCTGGTAGAAAAGCGCGGGGATTTCCTCCGGATGCTCCGATTCGATTGTGATCTTGGCGTCATCGCGGAACGGCATCGGGAAATAACAGTTGAACCCTCCTTCCGGGACGACGATGATCGGCTCCGAGTTCACTTCACATCGCATCGCGTGTCCGTTACAGAAGAAGTCACCAAGAGGGACCTCTACGGACGGGTCATTCTCGTCGTCCCAGTACATCCGTAGCACGAGGTCGCGAAGTACAGTTGGTCCGGAGTCCGTCTCGTCTCGGACGGTCATCCAGATATGCTTGATGACGCCGGGACCGTCGATTTCGGCTAGCGTTTCCGTACTCCCCGGTTCGACGTTTCGCAGACACGGCCGACCTTTTCGCGCTGGTCCGAGATTGCTTGCCTCTTTTCCCCCTGCACCGACAGCACCATCCGGATTTTCTGCGGTGATCGATCTACTTTTCTCGTCACTTAGCTGGGTAATGTCGTCTAACCCGGTTCTGAACCGCATGCTGTATGCCTTGCTAGGAGAATGTCATAAATGTTTCCCAAGAGGCGGAGAATCGATATAGATTGTCGCATGATTGGATTGTGCGTTACGGCGACACCAGCAAGGGATTGACGGTCGAGAATTACAGATTGGTGGTCTCGTCTGTCAGCGATTGACCGGGGAAGTGAATCTCTCTCCTTCAGAACAGAGTCACGGCGCGACGCAAACTATCGAGGGTTATTTGGGGAACTTATACAGAACCGTTCGGCACTGCTTGCAAATGAGACCCGGACTTTCTTCTCCGGCGCGTGGATTGCCGCAACACCCATCATATCGTGACACTTCCAATGGTGTATCACAGAGCGGGCACTCCGTGAGGAAACCTCTAAGGGGTCCACAACTGTGAAGGCGAACGGGCGGTTCCAGCCCGTATCCCTCTAGTGTTGCGAGCGACGAAAATTCAGCCACGGCCACCGGATATCGAAGTATCGACTCCTCTCCGAACGGGAACGTGACAACCACGTATGAGTCTGCCCAGCGTTGATCTTTCGCTTCGACCCCCGAAATATCGCAGTCCTGGAGGATCATTGTCGCCCACCGTTCGAATTTGTCGAGATCTAGTCTCCGGACTTCTTCCATCTTTGCACGCCACTTGGACCGAAATGGTTCGGAGAGGACCAGGTCGTCTCCCCCTGTCAACTCTAAAATGTCTGTGCGAAGTAATTCTTCTACAACTCTCTCTCCAGACATGTCGTCGCTCGCTAACGATCCGTCATTTGACCCGGATGGAATTTCTTGACCTGTGATCTTAAAGAGCTTATTCCTGAACCACGGGCCGATAAACGGTGTATAGGGAATGATGTATCCCCGAAACCAGATTGAGACACCGCCGATTATGAGAAGAATTGAGGCACCAACGACAGAGACGGACGTAACGAGAAAACCGAGACCAACTAGAAGAACGATGTTGAGTATGGTGCAGGGGTAACATCGGTTGAGACCTGTGTACTCCGGCCGTTTTAAGCTATCAAACACGCCTACAGGTACGTTTTACTGAATCAGCATAACCATTTTTATAATATCTCTAACTAAAATCTCGTGAGCCGCGCGTTGATCAACTGAGACGTGAAAGACCGTCGATGTAATAAACTCTCTTGCGCCTCTGAGATAATAACCGACGTGACGTCAGAAAGAGAATAATATCTGATACGAAATACATAATGGCCATAATATAATTTTTCTAAGTAATTTCTATTCAAAAAATGTATTCTGGCCTGTTACGCAGTTGGTTAATCGTTAGCAACACTTATTAGACATAAGATTGACGGGGTAGACGCATGTCAGACAGTAACGAGCAGCAGAGAGTAGAATCATCAGTAAACGGATTTTCACGACGGCAATTCGTCGAATCCGTCGGAGCAACGGGAATCGCAGCTGGTCTCGCAGGCTGTTCCGGAAATAGCGGCAACAGTGGCGGTGAAGGGACGACAGTCGGGAACTCCGGTGATGGAGGTGTCACGATCACTTGGAACACTCACGACTACGATGACGATGAAAAAGAGGCGATCAGCGAAACGTTAGAAGCAGAACTTCCAGATAACATCACCGTCGAATTGGCTGACCAACCTGGTGAAACGACTGACGACACCCAGTCCCAGTACAACCAGTGGCTCAGTTCTGGACGGAGTACTCCAGATATCATCACGCCTGACACCGCTTGGTCGATTCCCTACGTAGTCAGGGGCCAGGTGCTCAACCTGAGCGAACACATGTCCCAAGAGTCGCTTGACTACATGCAAGAGAATTACGTTGAACAACTGCGAGGGACGATGACTGACCGCGACGGTAATCTCTTCGGTGTGCAGTACAACACCGACATTGCCGGGATTCAGTATCGCAAGGACCTCGTCGAAGACGCCGGATACGACCCTGAAGGCGAGAACTGGATGACGGAGGGCATGTCGTGGCAGGATTTCTCGCAGATGATTGCCGATGTCCTGGAACAGAATTCCGACATCGATTACGGGTTCACATTCCAAGGAAGCGCTTACGAGGGCCTGTCCTGTTGTAACTACAACGAGTGGATGACCAGCTTCGGTGGCGCGTACTTTGGCGGTCGCGACAACCTTTTCGGCCCCGTCGGGGACCGGCCAGTAACGGTGGACGAAGAGCCCCACTACCAAGCGCTTCGCATGATTCGAACATTCATCCACGGGGAAGATGACGAGCACGCGCTCGACGGGTTTGCAGGTGATATCTCCCCGTCGGCCACCCTCCAGTGGGCCGAAGACACGTCACTTCAGCCGTTTGTGGACGGAAATGCCATCGCAAACCGAAACTGGCCGACCACGTGGACGACGAGCGGTGCAGAAGACGCTCACGGAGAAGACCTCGGCGTCATGCCTATCCCGTACGGCGTCCCGGACGGTGAAGGGGAATACGAGGGAACTGGCGGAGTCGGTCGTAGTTTCGTCGGTGGCTGGACGTGCATGGTCAATCCCAACTCTGAGAACGTCGAGGAAGCCGTTCAGGTCCTAGAAGCGATGGTCGGAAACGAGGAGTTCCGTACCACGTTGTTCGAGCTCACCGGGACGCTTCCCCCGGACATCTCGCTCCTCGAATCCGACGCACTCGAGGGCATCGGCCCGGTGAGCCGGTATCTCGATGTCCTTCGGACAACTGCGCCACGAGCAATTCCGCGTGCTGCAACGGTGGCGTGGGGTCCGGAGTCGAGCCAGATCTCGCAGGAAGTCAACAGCTGTCTCAATCAGGAAAAGTCGCCCGAACAGGCAATGAGTAACCTGAAATCGTCTATCGAGGACATCGAAGCGGAACTCTCCGAATAGAAGCCCATCACACTCCGAACTGATTCCATTACACACAAATTCATGAATTTAAAAGAATCATACAGGTTGGATCGCCGATTCCTCTACTGGATTGAGGGACTTACGGATACGCAGTTCGTCTACCTGCTATTAACTCCGACGAGCATCCTGCTGGCCATTCTCGCGTTTTGGCCCCTGTTGCGGACGGTCGAAATGTCGTTCTACGCCGATTCGATCGTTCAGGCGGGAGATCTAGGTGATTTTGTCGGTGTGCAGAACTACGTCGACTTGTTCACCGGGGACCTCTCGACCCTGCTTCCAGCTCCGTTTATCGATCTGAATAGACCACTCCAGAGTTCACTAATCGTTACACTCGTCTTCACGATCGTCAGCGTGTTCATCGAAGCAGTACTCGGTGTCGTACAGGCGCTCTTCCTAGATCGATCCTTCCGTGGACGAAGATGGGCCCGCCTGATCGTACTCCTCCCGTGGGCGGTTCCGATCGCTATTCACGGGATGATGTTCTACCTGCTCTTCTCCCCGGGGATCGGCTTCGGGGTTGAACCACTTCACAATATGGGCCTGATCTCTAGTGCCCCACTGTCCAACACGACGGATTCGTTGCTCATCATCATCCTTGCGGACATCTGGAAGACGACTTCGTTTGTCACGCTAATCGTGCTTGCCGGTATCCAGACGATTGATCGAGACCTCTATAACGTTGCCAAGGTCTCCGGTGCGTCTAAGTGGCAACAGTTCAAGGAGATCACGTTCCCGCTCATCCTGCCAGCGGTCCTCGTTGCGCTCCTCTTCCGGAGCATACAGGCGCTGAAAGTGTACGGAATCATTGAGATAATGGCTGGCTGTAACACCGTACCGTCGCTCTCGTGTATGGTCGTCGGTACCTTCCGTCAGCGGTTCTACGGGACGTCCGCGACCATCGCAGTATTTACCGCCGTAGTCGTCGCCATCTTCGTCAGCATCTATCTCTACCGATTCAGGGAGGAAAGCCTCTGATATGACAGAACCAACAGACACCGACGATGCGGCGTCCAACATGCCGCGTCAAACTGACACCGAAAGCACAGAATCAGGGATCAATAGCCTCGTCCAGCGGGTAATTGCGAACCCTTCGATAGCCTACAAGGCGGCGTTCTATCTGCTTGGGATATTCTTCCTCGTGACGACGTTATTTCCCTTTTACTGGTTGGTCATCCTCGCGATCACCCCGAACAACATGATCGCCGGCATGGGGCCCTATCCTCGAGGGTTTAACTTTGGAGCCTTCGTGGAAGTGTTCCAGGCCGTCCCCTTCCATATATATATATTCAATAGCATCTTTATCGCTACCTTCGTGACGGCTCTCGTGCTGATCCTCGGAAGTCTCGCAGGATACGCGTTCGGCCGCTTCGAATTTCGAGGTCGGACGCCGCTCCTCCTCGTGTTACTGGTCATCTCGTACTTTCCCCCTGCAGCGGTCCTCGTACCGTTATTCAATCTCCTTACGGGGAATACGGTGTTGTTTGGGGTCTCATTGCCCGACCTGTACAACACACCGTGGGCGATTGTCACTCCGCTGAGTGCATTGACAATGCCCTTCGCGATCTACATCCTAACAGTATTCTACAGTCAGATCCCGGATGGGCTCGAAGACGCGGCCCGAATTGAGGGAACGACCCGGCTGGGGGCTCTCTTCCGAGTTATCGTTCCGCTCTCGGCGCCGGGTGTCGTCACTGCCGGAGTACTGACGTTCATCGCCGTCTACAACGAGTTCTTCTTCTCGTTTCTAATGACGGACGGCGAGGCTGTAAATGGTTCACCACTCGTCTGGGGTATCATGCAGTTTCAGGCAGGCCCCGGCCAGTATCAGACGCCGTACAACCTCATGGCAGCAGCAAGTCTGATAGGGATCATTCCCGTCGCGATACTTGTCTTGCTTGCACAGGAACGGATCGTTAGTGGACTAACCGCGGGAGCACTCAAAGAATAATACACATGTCAGAATTAACACTTCAAGAGTTGCGAAAGGAGTATAGTGATGTCGTTGCGGTCAACAACACGAACCTAAAGCTAGAAGACGGAGAATTCGTCTCGTTCGTCGGTCCGTCAGGCTGCGGGAAATCGACGACGCTCGGGATGATCTCGGGGCTGACTCGCCCGACGAGCGGAACGGTCGAGATCGGCGGCAGGGATGTCACGGACGACGCTCCGAAGGACCGAGGAATCGCGATGGTATTCCAAAATATTGCCCTGTTCCCCCACAAGAGCGTCTACGGGAACATCAGCTTCGGGCTGCGGATGCGGGGATACGAATCCGACGAGATCGATCAGCGGGTCGACGAAGCGGTCGAGATCCTCCAGCTAGAGGGAATGCTCAACCGGATGCCGGACGAGTTATCCGGTGGACAACGCCAACGCGTCGCGATCGGTCGTGCGCTCGTTAGAAATCCGGACGTCTTCCTCATGGACGAACCACTAGCGAACCTCGACGCGAAGTTGCGCGTCCACATGCGAACGGAGATACAGCGCATTCAGCGTGAACTTGACGTCACAATGGTGTACGTCACCCACGATCAGGAAGAGGCGATGACGATGTCTGATCGGATCGTGGTGATGGACGGGGGAGCGGTCCAGCAATTCGCTCCCCCACTCGAATGTTACAACGAACCGGCAAACCAGTTCGTTGCGAGCTTCATCGGCTCTCCGTCGATGAACTTTATCGACGGGGTCGTAACGGAGGACGGTCTGGAGACGCCCCGCTTCGACATCCCACTTGATACCGAGCAACTGGCTCTCGAACGGAAAGCGAACGTGACGCTCGGTATCCGCCCGGAGGACATCTATCCCAGCGACAAGACTGCTGGCCAGAAAGAGTACTCGACACCCATACAGGTAACTGTTGACGTGACCGAACCCACTGGGAACCGAGTGATGACCTATCTGCTTATCGGGGACGAGAACGCGACGGGCATTCACGAAGTCGACGAACTGCTCATGGAGGTCGAACCCGATACCGAGATCAAGGAAGGGGACACGCTTGACGTCTACCTCGACCGTTCAAAGATCCACCTCTTCGACGAATCCGGCGACGCGATTGCGCACGGAACGACGAGAGAAGCCCTCGAGGTCACCACGGTCGACGAATCCTCCAAAGCAGAAAATTAAGTCTTCGAGGGGCACGCTTCTCTACGAGTAGACCACGTGAAGACGAAGAATCGATTCGTAGTCGGTTTCGGTACGCGGACTGTAGGATCTTTCACTTGTAGTAGGCTTCCAGTTCACCGATAGACGTGAACGCTGCGTTCCCGCCTGGAACACCGATAATACGGACACCATCTCCGTGATCGTCCTCGAACGTGAATTCGTACGTGTTGTTGGGACCTGCGGTTTCATCGTACGGGTACTCTGGTTCGATCGAGAGTCCGTCCACGTCAACCCATTCGAAATTACGGCGAACCTGTACTCGTAAGCTATCGCCGTCATTGGCGAACCAGCCGCCGTCGGGGAACATAGCACCGGTCGTGTAGACGACTCTATTGAGAGCGTATTCCGTCTCCCAGAGATATCCCCAGAAGTCAAGCGGTTTAGCCGTCCCATCCCAGCTGTCTTCGCTCTGGCCCCTCTCCCCGGAGTTGTAGTACTTGCCGTTTCCGTAGTGTGCGCTCTTCTCTATGGGCACCGTTCCGTCTCTCGTTGCCAGGTTGTCGGCAGAACGCTTGTTGGACGGATTCGACTCTGCATACGGCGTCACGTCGAACTCTCTGAGATCGAAATTGTAGTTATTTCCACCGCAGGCAACTCCTTCGAACCAGTTTGCCTGCATCCACATCGACTCGCCGTTGTCTCCGATAAATTTGGATGGAATGGTCGTGGCGTACCCTCCATTTACGGGTCCGTCGCACAGTTCGTCAATAACGTTGCCGAACCATGGGAGACTCCCAAAGTCTTTGCGCATGAATAGCTTCCAGGGGCCCCACGGCTCCGGTGCTTCGTAGAATTCGAACGTATATTCGGTCCAGGAGGTGTAGAGATATCGGTCGAGTGGTTCGTTGTACACGACGCTGCCCTGCGATAAGACACTCATCGATTCGCCGCGGTTCGGCCCGTTCTCCATGTACTGGTCCTCGTACACGCGCCTCTCGTCTTCCAGAACGGGTTCGCGGCCCTCGAGTTCAGCAGTCCACGTCGGTCGACCGTTGTTCGTGACTCCGGCGAAGAATTCCCACGTGGACCGGTCCATAATCGAGTCTATCGGCGCCCGCGCAAGATAGAGTCGAACCGGGTCCGGAACGGTCCCGCTAAACGAACTGCGCCAGTTGTTGTCCAGGCCGTACGCATACACGTACTCTTCAGGGTTGTTACCGCCATGTCCTGGCGGCTCTGTCGCACCGATCCCTCGTGAGCGATTACCTGACTCCTTCGACGAACTATCAGTCCCGGGCGGTTCGGTATCACCGTGTCCGGGTGGATTTGGGGCAAGAACGTCGACATTCTCGTGGCTCTGACCGTAATCGAGGAAAAAAACGGTGGTGAACACATACTTGGAAAACATCGGTTCATCGGTCGTTTCCCAGGTCTCTCCGTAGTCGACAGATTTTGCAACACTCGCGTTGGGCGCATCGTCGAACGCCTTCTCGGCGGGGGAGTGACGAAGATCTTGGTAGGCAAGGTACAGTTCGTCGTTACCGTCGCCGTTGCCATCAACAGCTACCATTCCGGTTGGTTTGCGGTTGTACTCGTCGGAATCTGCCCAGATGATCCCGAGTTCGTCTCCAGCAGCGAGGCGCTCACCTGTCAGCCCGGTATCGGGCGTCCCATAGACTCGATTCATTACGATATCGGACCAAGAATCATCTGCGAACCCGGTGCCGTCCCCGTTTGCCGTGTACAGGTGCCCGTCGTCTGCCCAGCAACTGGGCCAGAGGTCGCCGTCGCTGTTAGTGTCGTATGTGCCGTAGTACTCAGCGAAAGCAGTAGCGAAGAATTCGCTCTCGAACTCCCAGTAATCGTCTCGTTCCGATGTCGCGCCAGCCGATTGACTGGCGAGGCCGAGCACAGGGACGGCCGCCGCTGCTCGTAAAAGCTGTCGTCTATTTGGATCGAACTCCATACCGGATAGTAATGTTAATTATTAATAAGCTTTCCCACGGCTGTAGCTCCGTGGCCTTCGTCCATTATTTTCAGCCGTGAAATTCATCCAGAACTAAGAACCGAGTTGGAGTTATCGCATCTAAAATTTCCAATCAGATAGTCCGATAAACAAAATGTGGAACGAAATTGAGCGATTATTCGTACGTCTGGACGCTACCGGTTGCGTTGTCCTCGATGTAGTCCCAGTCGTACTCAACGCCGAGGCCGGGACCGTCGGGGACCGGGACAGTACCGTCCTCGTCGATGGTGTCGATCATGTCTGAGTAGTCGCCCTCGTAGACGGGCGGCTGGGTGTTCGGGCAGTCGGGGTGGACCAGCGCGAGTTCGTAGTAGTTGGCGTTGCGCGTTGCGGCGATACAGTGGCGCTGAGCCGGCCCCGGGGCGTGAAACTCCACGTCGATGCCGAACCCTTCGGCGACGTGGACGCGTTTCATCGCGCCGGTGATGCCGGCGTCGTACTCCGGGTCCGCGCGCATGAAGTCCGTCGCCTCGTTGGCGACGAAGTCGGTGGCCGGTTCGAGTCCCCTGACGTGCTCGGTCTGGAGGATGGGCGTGTCGAGCTTCTGGCGTAACTTCCGGTGGCCGTGCTGGGAGATACCGCCGTCGCGGTAGGGGTCCTCGTACCAGAAAAATCCCTCCTCGTCGAGCGCGCGGCCGAGTTTGAGGGCGTCAGCGAACGTCTCGAGTTCGCATGCGGGGTCGTGCATCAGGTCCATCTCGTCGCCGACGCGCTCGCCGACGGCGTGGACGGCCTTGATCTCCCGGTCGAGGTTGCGTAGCTCGTCGCCGCCGCCCCAACCGTGGATCTTGAAGCCGCCGTACCCCATCTCTAGGCACTCCTCGGCGAAGTCGGCGAACGCCTCGGGCGAGTCCAGGCCGCCCGCGTCGTCGCCGTGGTACGTCGAGGCGTAGGCGGGCAGACGCTCGCGGTAGGTACCCAGCAGTTCGTGGATGGGCGCGTCGTAGTACTTCCCGGCGAAGTCCCACAGCGCGATGTCGATGGGCCCCATTCCCATCCGATCGTACTTCCGGAGCGCGCGCTTGACCTCTGACCAGTGGCGTTCGCGCTCGAGCGGGTTCTTCCCGATGAGAAACTTCGCGAACTTGCTGATCTGGTCCGGCGACGTCGACGTCGCGACGACGTACTCACCGGTGATCCCGGTGTCTGTATGGACTTTAACTGCAATTTTCGAACTCGTGAGCGTCGACCCGGGCTCGTAGACAAGGTTGAACCCGTTGCCGTCTGTGCCGACGTTCTCGATCGGATATTCGAATTCGACGCTCTCTATCTTTGTGATCTCTGGAGTCACATCCGTATGCCTCGTGGTATGAATATAAAATTTATTGGTTTTGCCGACACCTCTGTTTACGTTCTCCGGTTAAACTCATGCTGAGAAGAGTCATCTTCTGCCCTGATGGCTGGCTGAAATTACACGAGGTGCAGTCACGAACCCGCCGCATGCCTCCTGTTGGATGAGAATCGACGAGAGAACTTCTACCGACTATTTGTCGCAAACGTGGAGCGAATTCGTTTCGATAGGAGGGACTGACCCCATACGGTTAGAGGTTCGTCATCTGATCTTGTGGATTGACTGATGCACAAGATAGTGTCCAAAAACCCGGAATTTTTAATAGGCCTATTCGTGACTATGCAGCCGTGACTGAGAATCAAGATCTCGAACAGGTGGCGATATTACAGCGTATCAAACCGGAGATGACCGACGAGTACATCGAAGCCCACGACAACGTCCCTGAGTCGGTCATTGATGCTATGGTTGAGGGGGGTGTCTACGAATACCGACTCTTCCTTCGCGACGAGATAGCGGTCGGTATCATTGAGGTTGAGGACATGGAACAGTTTCAGGAGCGCTACGAGAGCGACCCCGAAAATGAGGAGTGGGAATCTCATGTGGAGCAGTTCAAAACGGAAGGGATCGATCCAGACAATATGGAGATGCCGGTCATGGAAGAAATCTGGTCGTTGAGCGACGATCTCTAATCGTAGTTCGACGTTAGGCGTGATCCACGTTCTATTTTCATGCGAAAATGCCTGCAGGAAAACGCAGCTCGTCTTCTCACGTGGTGAATTGGCGAGTGATTCCGCGTTGTTCATACAACTAACCCACATTTAGGGATCGATTCGAATAGTGGTGTCGGTTAAAAATAGTGAGTAATCACCTGTGTATCGAGGTGAACGTCTTTCCGCGGAGGTAGCGCCGATCGCGATCTGAAAGAAACCCTGCCTCGTCAACCCAGGATAGACACTCCTCGTACGTCGCCCAGCTGTCCATCCAGGGGTAATCAGAACCGAGCATCAAGCGCTCAGCACCGTACCAATCGACGAGATTCCGGACGTAGTCCCATAGGTCGCGGTACGGCCAGTCTTCCTTACTAGAGCGTGGTAAGGAGCTTACCTTGACCGAGACGTTGGTGTACTCGGCGAGTTCCTTGAATGCAGTCCATGGCCGCTTGTGTGGGTTGGTTGTCTCGTCGGGCCACGCCATGTGATCGATGACGAACTGGACGCCGGGATTCTCGCGGATCACCGTCGCCACGTCTGTGAGTTGCTGTGCCTTCGGAAAGACGAATATGGCGACATCCTCGGTGGCGGCGGCCTCGAATACGGGATTGAGACGGTCGTCGAGGAACCAATCTCCGTGACGGTCTAGCGTTGTCGGTGACTCCGCGTACTCAAGCGCGGCGTGTATCCGCACGCCGACCATCCGATCCAGCGATACTAAGCGACGGAGAGATGCGGCGGCTTCGGCCGGATCCTCCGGGAAGAAGTCCATCAGTCCGACACCGTAGAACCGGTTGGGATAAGCTTCGATAGCCGCCTGGGTGTAATCGTTCGCCTCAGTTCCCCGGCCGTACAACGGTGTCGTGACTATTACTGCCTCTTCTATACCTGCAGCATCCATATCAGATATCAGGTCCGTATGGGTGTATGGCCCCTCCCACTCGGGCGGAAGAACTTCTGCTTGCCAAGGGTAGTCGTCCGTGTCTGGGCCCCAGACGTGCGTGTGTGCGTCGACGACGGTCACTGGAGATTCCCCCCACCTGCGACCCGCAGTATTGTCCCGACGACGTATTCAGCGCGGTCGCTAGCGAGAAACAGTACTGCGTCGGCCAGATCTGATGGTTCCCCCATCCGTCCGAGGGGCAGGTCGCTCGCCCACTCGTCGAGAACTTCCTCTTCTGTCCGACCGCTCGCTTCTCCCTCTTGGTGTGCCTCTAACCTGACTTGTCGGGTGTCAGCCAAATCAGTCGACACGGCGTTCATCCGGATACCATGTTCGGCGAGTTCACCGGCCATTCGCCAGGTGAGTCCGTTTACTGACGAGTTCGACACCCCGTAGATCCCCCGGTTTCCGGTGCGTCGGTCGCCAGTCTGGCTCGTCACATTGACGATGGATCCTTCGATCCCTTCGTCTCTCATGTGCGTCGCAACGAGCTTCGAGGCGTAGAACTGAGCGCGCACGTTCACATCCATCGTGGTGTCCCAGTTGTCAAGATTTGCTTCGATCATCTCTCCTTCCATGGGCCAGATTGCCGCGTTGTTCACAAGTAAATCAATCTCTCCGAACTCCTGTATCGCGTTCTCGACGAGATCGTCGATAGCTGATGGGTCGCTCATGTCTGCTGTGATACCGATAGCGTTGCCGGTACCGAGCTCGTCGAGGCTAGACGCAGTTTCTCGAACATCCTTCTCGGTTCTGGAGTTCACTACTACATTCGCGTTCGCTTCTATGAGTGATCGTGCAATCCCTCGTCCGATGCCAGATGTAGAACCTGTCACAATGGCGGATTCTCCACTGAAGTCATACTCTGTGTGTCCGACCATGGCAATTGTTTCTCGAGAGTCTGCTTAAAACCAGGTGCTCGTCGACAGGCGGCCGCCTGACGATAGTGCGGAAAAGTCAGTAGCCCTAGACTGTACCTCTCGACTATTCACCAATCAGACACGGAGAGTGAGCGGTTTAGATACATCACCCTGTTCCATTATATCGTACACAGATCAGCGTGCGAACTCCTTCATCGGTATTTTTCCCGAAGCAGAGCATGTTTAACGTCGAACCACTAAAAGTCTGTTCCATATATCCGTACACCTGTACCAGTAATGTGACCGATGATCGCGTCTGACTCACATATTTTGCATCAGCAAAAATGGGAATAACAAACTTAGTAATGTTATTAGTCGGGAGATGGCAATAGCACATCTACACCGTTATACATAGCCGTCATGAAACTGAACTCAAAAAAGGTATCAGATGAGGATAAGACAGAGATAAGATATAGACAGATAATTTATGTTCCGATCATCTTATTCTTTGGATTGTGCCTTAGATCGGCACCAGCAGATCCAGATCGAAAACGGAGCATCAAATGCAAGGAGGAAATGAAAGAGGGAAGTGATCCTATAATGATCCCAGAGAAGCCGTATCTCTGGATTTGACGGGAGCCGTTCGGATCATACTGCTGTAACGATTGTTTTAGAATGTACGGTCTCTGGTAGATTGACAGAATCTCAAATTGAACTCATGTACTCTGATTATGTAAGAAGTATGCTGAATATACGAAAAGGTAAAAATCCATATAACTAGTTTTGTCTAAGGTCCCACCGGTGTATGAAATATTCGTACGATCTCGATACCGAACTGACAAAAGGTATATGTATGTGCCATTAATAATTCTGCTAAATGGATGGCCAAGACGTTTCAAATGATGGCCGCAGTTCGCTTAGTGTCATGGAGAGGACGTTTGAAATAGTGGAACACCTAACAGCCGTGGAAGAAACGGGTGTTACTGAATTGGCCAATCAACTGAATATCCCAAAGACAACAGCGCACTCGTATTTAAAAACACTTGAGAACACGGGCTACGCGATCAATCAAGACGGCAGGTATCGATTGTCACTTCGTATTCTCCTCCACGGGGGCCAACTGCGACACTCATTCTCGCTCTTTCAGACGGGACGAGCTGAAGTTGACCGGCTCGCCCGGGAAACTGGCGAAGCCGTCAATTTGGGTGTTCACGAGGACGGCGAACGGGTCATCATTTACGGCTCCGAGGGAGAGAACGCCATCTGGGATGATGTCCCAGTAGGGTCTCGGACGCCACTCAACCTCACCGCAATGGGGAAAGCGATGTTGGCGTTTCGTTCAGATGAGTTCGTGGAGGATTTCGTCGAGGAACATGGCCTTGCGAAAACGACGAAACATTCAATTACCGATCAAGGCAAACTATTTGAAGATCTCGAAGCGACTCGGCAGCGAGAGTACTCTATCGAGAGCGAAGAACATATCGTCGGTGTGCGAGCGTTTGGAGTCCCAGTCCGAAAAAACACCGGTGAGGTCATCGGTGCGATGTCGGTTGCGGGCCCAAACTCCCGATTGGCCTCCCGTGATACCGAGGAGAAACTGGTGGAGAGACTCAAAGAGGCCGTTAATATCGTCGAACTCCAGCATGAACAGCGTTGATCGTCGATTACGCTCGTGTGTATCGATGGCGCTCCGCTTGTGTGAGTCGTGATCGAAGTCGTCGAATTTCGGGCTAAACACGGTTATAACCAGTCTGAATGAGCAGATGAGTCATTTGGCGGTCCGGGTAGAATCAGATTCGGAGGTCTGCAACGATCGTCTCCACGCAAGTTGCGTTACGAACGCGTCTCTGACCGTAGATCCCGGTCCGAATCCGTCATCGCACCATTGTCCATCCTCGGTGAAAACAGTCAGAGGTCACCAGTAGATATACAATTTATAATATCCATCTTTTGTTTCACGAATCATCGGCCGGAAAGCTCAAACAGCTAAATTCTGCCGTTTAATGCCTCTAAGACTGCTATCATCATCTTAACGGTAATATATCAACTATTCCGGTTTAATTTTCAATTATGCTTTCAGGTGAGCAGTACAAGGATATAAAGCCAATTTACGATTTAGCGATCGAAGAACAGAGAGTGGCGTGCGGACATAAATAATTGCACTCCAAAGGCCGACCCGGTAGCCGGTTGGCAACGGAGAAAGTGTCTACGAGTAACCTACCACATCGGCTTCGAGGACATCGACACCCTCGACTTCCGTACGGACGTGGTCACCGGATTCGATGACACCCGCGTCGGGCGTGCCCGTCGAGATGAGGTCACCCGGTTCGAGCGTCATCACGCGCCAGTGGAACGAGACGAGTTCGTCCGATGGGAACAGCATCCCGTCGAGGTCGTTCTCGGCGATTACTTCGTCGTTGACGACGATGCGAACCGTGACGCCTTCGAGTCGGTCAAGCGTCGCCGGGGCCGACAGCCACGGGCTGACGACGATGGCGGTGTCGAAGCTCTTCGCCCGCGTCAGGAAGCGCAGATTTTTCTCCAAGACGTCCTCGCAGGTCATGTCGATGACCGGGATGAAGCCGGCGACGATGTCGCTCAACTCGTCGCGGGCAACGTCGGTGCACGTCCGACCGATGACGACGCCTAACTCCGCCTCTGCGGTGACTCTGTCACTCCAGGCGGGAAGTCGAATCAGGCCGCCCAGGGCGGTGACCGCCGTCGCGGTTTCATGAAACTCGCCGGCGCGTCCGGCCGGACTTCCGCTAGGTCTGCGTCGTGGTCGGCGTAGTTGAGTCCGATACCTTAGAGCTTTCCGGGGTCGAACGGCGTCGCGAACGTCAACGACTCGTTCGGAATTCGTCGCGCCGAAGCGCCATTCACGTCGACGTCCGCGAGAGAGTCACCGCGCACGGAGAGTGCCTCGTTCACGGTTTTGACGCCAGGTCCGGTCGATTCGAGCGGGACGAATCCCGAGTCGTCGCCCACCCACGAGCGACCGTTGGCCGTCCGAGCGAACCGTCGTTCGCCCGCCATCTACTACTCCGCGTCGCCGTCTTCTCGGTCGGTCCAGAAGTTGAATCCGCATCCGGGCGCGAACACGTCCAGACCGATGGCCCGCTCGTCACCCGTGTTCTCGACGCGGTGGGGCTCCCACGAGTCGAGGAGGACCGAGTCGTACTTTTGGAGCGTGTGCTCCTCGCCGTATTCGTTGTAGAGCGTCAACTCGCTCTCCGGACAGATGCACACCTGTTTGTTCTCGTGGTTGTGCATCGGCGACTGTGTCCCGGCGGCTTCTCGAACCACCTGGAGGTGAAAGCGTCGCTGCCGGCGAGCGCGGCGCGTATCCAGCCGTCGTCGGGTTCGTAGGTCTCGGCGTCGTCGAACGGAACGTGATCCGTGAGCGTCTCTCACAGTCGGTGGAAAAAGGAGTTTCGTCTGCGGCGAGGTTCGACAGCCCCGCCCAACGGCGCGTTTGGAGGACGGTAGGAGGTTTGACCTGCCGGTCCTGCCGTCGATGACTGTCGACTGTCCGTTGATGTAGCCCGACTTCGGCGACGAGAGGAACGCCACCGTGTTGCCGAATTCCATCGGGTCGCCGATGTGGCCGAGCGGGTTCGACGACCCGCGACATCTATTACGCATATGGTTTTGTAACGGAACGTGTCAACAGAGCTTTCTGCGAACTCCTAGTGAACAGCTACGGAACGTCGAATGAGGACTGTTACTGAATCCTCTCCAACGCGTCGACCGATTCCAGTAACACTCGGTCACAACTCTGTCATCGCTCCGAGAGCGTTTCGACGGGACGAAATGAGAATAACAAAATTAGTACTGTTATTCGAATCGCGAGGCCGACAACGAACGCCAACTGGTAGAACCGAAAGGGTAGGGGTCGGGAATGGCGTCTAGCCGCCGGAGCACCGCGGACCCGCGGTGAAGCGTCGTCTCGGTCGCCTAGCGACTCACTCGTCTCCGTCGTCGACGTCTTGGAGTCGAACGACCCCCCCGTCTCGCACTCCCCCGCCAATGCGGTCGGGAGTAACTCAGAGAGGCAGCTGTTCCGTGATAGAGAACGCATGTAATAGCTCCTAGTTATCGGTTCGCGTCCTCATGTCGGAGGATATCCGGATGTCCAGACGCAGACGCAAATAGCCTCGGATCCTGTTCGAAGGGTTCTCGGGTGCATCTATCGGTCATACACGCTCCAGAATTGGATAGCAACCGTTTACCGCGACGTGGATGTCCGTAACGAAAAACCCGCGGTAGTTTCGTAGTCCCCGATCGTTCATCAGACGAGCGAAGCGGCACCGACCAGCTATTCTCTAATACAGAACGACAATCAAGAGGACGTCGATGGTTCTGAGACGCCATTTTGGTCCACCTTTCGAAGGTCGGTGAGTGAATTTCTCACCTACCGTACTTAAAACCTCGAACTATCTCTCTGACTCAGTTCTGTAATGGGGAACGTTCGGAGAAGAACTGACGTGGAGTATTTCGAACGCGTATCCGTGTTCCGCGTCCAAATCGTTAAGACGCCGGATTGAGAGCACACAGGTGATGCAGACAGGTTCAGGCAGCGGAGGTCACGAGCGCTCGGTCACGCGACGCGTAGACGAACTCCTCGAACGGATGACGCTGGAGGAGAAGGCGGCCCAACTCGGATCGGTGAACGCCGAGGAACTGCTCGACGAGGACGGCGCCCTCGACGAGTCGGCCGTCGAAGAACACCTCTCGTCGGGAATCGGCCACCTCACCAGAATCGGCGGCGAGGGGAGCCTCCCGCCGCGGCAGGCGGCCGAACGCACGAACGAACTCCAGTCGTATCTCCGTGAGGAGACGCGTCTCGGCGTTCCGGCGATTCCGCACGAGGAGTGTCTCAGCGGGTACATGGGCCCCAAGGGGACGACGTTCCCCCAGATGATCGGGATGGCGAGCACCTGGTCGCCGGAACTCCTCGAAGAAGTCACTGGCACGATTCGCTCCCAACTGGAGGCTATCGGCACGACGCATGCGCTCTCGCCCGTTCTCGACGTCGCGCGCGACCTCCGCTGGGGCCGCGTCGAGGAGACGTTCGGCGAGGATCCCTATCTCATCGCGGCGATGGCCTGCGGCTACGTCGGCGGCTTGCAGGGTGACGGCGACGGCATCTCCGCGACACTCAAACACTTCGTCGGCCACGGCGCCGGCGAGGGCGGGAAGAACCGCAGTTCGGTCAACGTCGGACGACGTGAACTCCGCGAGACGCATCTGTTCCCGTTCGAGGCGGCCGTCCGAACGGCGAGCGCCGACTCCGTGATGAACGCCTACCACGACGTCGACGGCGTCCCCTGCGCCAGCGACGAGTGGCTGCTCACCGACGTCCTCCGCGGCGAGTGGGGGTTCGACGGAACGGTCGTTTCCGACTACTACAGCGTCGAGTACCTCCGGAGCGAACACGGCGTCGCCGCCGACGAACGGGAAGCGGGCGTCGCCGCCGTCGAGGCGGGGATCGACGTGGAATTGCCGTACACCGACTGTTACGGCGAACATCTCGTCGAGGCCGTCGAGGAGGGCGTGTTGGCCGAAGCGACGCTGGATCGGGCAGTAGGGCGCGTGCTCCGCGCGAAAGCCGAGGGCGGTCTCCTCGACGACTCGACCGTCGACGCCGACGCGGCGGACGAACCGTTCGGTACCGACGAGGCACGCGAACTCACGACGCGCGCGGCCCGCGAGTCGATGACGCTCCTGAAGAACGAAGGCGACCTGCTCCCGCTCGTCGGCGACGAAACCGACTCCGTCGCCGTCGTCGGCCCGAAGGCGGACGACGCACAGGAGCTCATGGGCGACTACGCGTACCCCGCCCACTACCCCGAGGTGGAGGTCGAGATCGAGGCCACGACGCCGCTGGACGCCGTCCGCACGCGAGGAGAGGAGTCCGGGTTCGACGTCTTGTACGAACGGGGTTGCACGACTACCGGTCCCGAGACGGACGGATTCGACGCGGCGACGACGGCAGCCGCCGACGCCGACGTGGCAGTCGCGTTCGTCGGTGCGCGCTCCGCCGTCGATTTTTCCGACTCCGACCGAGAGCGCGTCAACATGCCGAGCGTTGCCACCAGCGGCGAAGGCCGCGACGTGGTCGACCTAGGGCTCCCCGGCGTCCAGCAGGAACTCGTCGAGACGCTATACGCGACGGAGACGCCGCTCGTCGTTGTCGTCGTGAGCGGCAAACCCCACTCCATCGAGTGGATCGTGGAGGAAGTGCCCGCTGTCGTACAGTCGTGGCTCCCCGGCGAGCGGGGCGGCGAGGGTATCGCGGCGGTCCTGTTCGGCGACCACAACCCCGGCGGCCACCTCCCCGTCTCCATCCCGCGCACCGTCGGCCAACTGCCGGTCCACTACAACCGGAAACCAAATACTGCGAACGAGGAGTACGTCTACACCGAGAGCGACCCACTCTACCCGTTCGGCCACGGTCTGAGCTACACCGAGTTCGAGTACGGCAACCTCTCGCTGTCGACGGATGAACTGCCGCCCGCCGGAACGATTACCGCGACGGTGACGGTCGAAAACACCGGCGACCGTGCGGGCGACGACGTCGTACAACTCTACGTCAGCGCGGAGAACCCCGATCAGGCCCGTCCAGTTCAGGAACTCGTCGGCTTCGAGCGCGTCTCGCTCGACAGCGGCGAGTCGAATCGTGTTAGTTTCGAGGTCGCCGCTTCGCAACTCGCCTACTACGACCGAGACTTCGACCTTACCGTGGAGGAGGGACCCTACGAGTTCCGCGTCGGCCACTCCGCCGCCGATGTCGTCTCGACTGCACGGTTCGAGGTGCCCGAGTCCAAAGAAGTGCCGTCGACCGGTCGGACGTACTTCACCGAGACGACGGTCTCGGACGCCGACTGATCGGACGATAGCTGGTTTTTCCACCGGGTCCGGACGACACGTTTCCTCGTGCGACGACTCGGCTGCTTCACGACCCTGCCTCGGGGAACGCCCGTGTCTTCGCCGCTGCGCGTCGTCGGATCCGACGTGTCGTCGGCACGTCGAACGACGACATCACGTGCGGCGGTTTCTCGCGACCGCTGGGTGCGCTCCTCGCTCAGACAACGACGGTGTCGTTGACGAGTCGACCGATGTGATCGATGTCGATGGAGACGCGGTCTCCTTCTTCGAGCGTAAACGACTCGGGTGGGACGAGCGCCGTCCCCGTCAGCAAGACGAGCGTCTCCGGGAGGGTGTTGTGCCGGCCGAGGTAGTCGACGAGGGTCTCGCAGGAGGTCGCCATCTCGCTGGTTGACGTCGACCCCTCGTAGACGACCTCCCCGTCGCGTTCGATAGCGAGCGACATCGTGAGGTCGTGGGGATCCTCGACGACGGCTTCGGTCGCCACGCAGGGACCGAGCGAGCAGCAGCGGTCGTACACCTTCGCCTGCGGGAGATAAAGCGGATTGTCGCCTTCGATGTCACGACTGGAGACGTCGTTGCCGATGGTGTAGCCGACGACATCGCCGCGGTGGAGCACGACGCCCAGTTCGGGTTCGGGGACGTCCCACTCGGAGTCGCCGCGCACGCCGATCGACTCGCGCGGACCGACCGTCCGCGACGGCGTCGCCTTCAGGAACAGTTCCGGTCGGTCGCGTTCGTACACGTCGATGTACACCTCGGGCTTCCCGCTCTCGGCCTTGCGGGCCTCTTCGCTGATTCGGTAGGTGACGCCCGCCGCCCAGACTTCGTCCGGGACGACCGGTAAGAGCGCGTTCTCCTCGACGTCGCCGAGATCTCGGCGCTCCGCGTCCGGGATTCGGTCGCGGGCGATGGCGTCGACCGACCGGCCGCTCGCGTTCGCCGCGCGGGCAAGATCGGTGAAGGAGCTCAGATCTTCGGAGGCCGTCGTCAGGTCGTACGCGTCGTCTTCGTCGTCGATGACAACCAACGATTCGGAGAGTGATCTATGCTCTCCGCCGGGGAGTCGGTAGTAACGCATACTGGGTGATGAACAGAGGTCGTTAAAAGAGTATCGCTGCCAAGCGAACGACGCTCGAACGTCCGGATGTCGCACTCTCTCGTTACGTACCCGACGCGGCTCACGCCTCGTCGAACAGTACAAATCCGAAATTTTCTGGCCCGACGGAGTCAGGCTTCGTCAAACAGCTCCTCGCCCTCGACCATGTGCGCCTCGACGGCGTCCAAGTCGAGCGTCAACCCGAGGCCGGGTTTCTCGGGAATCTCCATGCGACCCTCTTCGATGAGGCCGTCCTCCTCGACGAGGTCCTCCCACCAGCCGAGTTCGTAGGAGTGGTACTCCACGGCCAGCGAGTTCGGGATGGCCGCGCCGACCTGCGCCGAAGCCATCGTCCCGATGGGCGAGGAGACGTTGTGCATCGCCACGGGGATGTAGTACATATCCGCGAGATCGGCTATCTTACGCGTCTCGCGCATCCCGCCGACGCGCGGCAGGTCCGGCGCGATGATGTCGACCGCCTGCGGCTGGAGCAGGGTACGCTGACCGAACTTCCGGTAGACGTTCTCCCCGACGGCGATCGGCGTCGTCGTGAAGTCGGTCACCTTCTTCTGTACCTCGTGGTTCTCCGGCGGCACGGGGTCTTCGAGCCACCACACGTCGTACTCTTCGAGAGCGACGGCGAGGCGTTTCGCGCTCCCGCCGGTGAACGACCAGTGGCAGTCGAAGGCGACGTCCGCGCGGTCGCCGACGGCCTCGGTGACGGCTTCGACGATCTCGACTTTGTGGTCTATCTCGGGACCCCGGAGGTGGCGGTTCGCGCGGTCTTTCTCGTGGCCCGAGGGGACGTCGAGGTCGAACTTGATGGCGTCGTAGCCGAGTTCCTCGACGACGCGAACGCCCTCCTCGGCGCAGGCCTGCGGGTCGGCCTCGTTCTCGGTGTGGAGGTCGCAGTAGATGCGCACCTCGTCGCGGTACTTGCCACCGACGAGCTGGTACGCCGGGACGTCGAGGAGTTTTCCGGCGACGTCGTGCAACGCGATCTCGATGCCGGAGATCGCGGAGATAACTTTCCCGGAGACCGAGCCCTCGCCGGACATCTTCTGGACGAGATGTTCGTACAGGCGGTCGATGTCGAGGGGGTTCTCGCCGACGAGGAACGGCTTCATCCGTTCGATGATGGCCGTGTCGCCGCCGCCCCAGTAGGACTCGCCGGTGCCGACGACGCCGGCATCGGTGTAGACGCGGACGAGAATCCACGGGTAGTTCCCGTCGACCATCGTCGTCTGGACGTCGGTGATCTCCGCGTCTCTGACGCCGCCGCGACTGTTCGTCAGGCCCATCGTCTCCGCGGAGAGGTCCCGCATCGTGTACTCCGCGTTCGGGTCGTGGAGCTTCGCGTAGTCAACCATTTGCGTCCGTATATTCCGAAACTCGGTAGTAAATCTTGCGCATGAACGACTGTCAGCCGAGCGTCGTCGAGGTGTCGTCCGTCGACACGGTTCGTGGTCGTCGTTGTGGTTCACGCTCGTCGTCGACACGATTCGTGCTCGTCAGCGGCGGTGTGGCTCACGCTCGTCCGTCGACGACGTAGAGGCGTGCGTCGCTCTGGGGGTTCCGAGCCCGCTGGAGACGGCTCCACGCAGCGACAACGCTACCTCGTGCGGCGACCGCCGACGACGTCGACAGCCGACGGCTACTGGACCGACACTTCTTCCCCTGTCTCGGCGGCCTCGTAGATGGCCGCGAGCGCGCGCATGTCGACGAGTCCGTGCTCGCCGTCCGGACCGAGCGGTTCCCCGCGCAGGACGCGGTCGGCGAAGTAGTCGAACTCCTCGGTCATCTCGTCGCCGAACAGGTCGCGGCGGCCGTCGTCTATCACCGCCTCGCGCCCCTCGAGCGTCCGGTAGACGAGCCGTTGGGTGGCCTGCCCGAGGAACGTGTGTTCGAGCAAGAGTTCGCCCTCGGTGCCGACGACGCGGAGATGTCCGGAGAGGTGTCCGTGCTGGCTGGACGTGCAGGCGGCGTACGTCCCGTCGTCGAACCGGAGCGTGAACGTCGCGTACTGGTCGGGGACGTCCCGGAACGCCTCGTCCTCGGAGTGCATCTGCGCGGTCACGCTCACCGGGTCGGCGTCGAGGACGAACCGCGCGGTGTTGAGCGGATAGATGCCGAGGTCCATCACCGTCGCGCCGTAGCCGGCGAGTTCGGGGTCGAGACGCCACTGGTCGGGGTCCCCCGAGACGACGTCGAGCAGTTGCTGGCTCATGTGTCCGTGGACGGCCACCGGGTCGCCGACGGCGCCGTCTTCGACGAGTTCGCGCATGCGACGCACCTGCGGGTCGGTCTGCATGCGGTAAGCGACCATCAGCGGCACGTCCGCAGCGGCGTCGACGAGCGCTTCGGCGCGTTCGACCGTCGCCTCCATCGGCTTCTCGCAGAGAATCGCCTTCCCGTGTTCGGCGGCCGTTCGCGCGTGCGTGAGATGGCGTGCGTTGGGCGTGCAGATGTAGACGGCGTCGTACGCCTCGGTCGCCTCGCCGTCGGCGAACTCGTCGTACGTCATCGCCGTCTCGGCGTTCGGTAGTTCCGCCGCTAACTCCGCGGCGCGGTCACCGGAACTACTGACGAGCGCCGTCGTCTCACAGAATCTCGACGCCTCGACGGCGGGTATCGCCTGCTCGCGCGTCCACCATCCGAGACCGACCATCGCGAGGCGGAGCGTCCCCGACTCCAGTTCCTCCCAGTCGCGCTCTCGGACGCTGCGTAGGTAGTCATCGACTGACATGGTCTGCGGTTCGAGGCGACCAGCAAAAGTGTAGTGGAGCGTCGGGGACGCCGAGAGGACCGTGACAGTTCTTCACAGAACCGTAAGAATAGTAAGCGCGAACCGAGAAGATGCCATCGATGACGGAGACTAACGAGAACTACGTCGACGGAGAGTGGGTCGCCTCCGAGACCGGCGAGACTATCGACGTGACGAACCCTGCGAATCCGAGCGAAGTCGTGGCGAGTTACCAGCAATCCAGCGCCGACGACGCGGCCGAGGCCGTCGACGCCGCGGTGGCCGCCGCCGAGGAGTGGCGGACCACTCCTGGCCCCGAGCGCGGGAGCATCCTCCGCGAGGCCGGGACGCTTCTCGGCCAGCGCAAAGAGGAACTGACCGACCTGCTCGTCGCCGAGGAGGGGAAGGCGCGCGCGGAGGCCGCCGGCGAGGTACAGCGCGCCATCGACATCTTCCACTACTTTTCGGTCAAGGCGGCGGACCTCGGCGGCACCGTCAAAGGTCCGAGCAGCCGGAACACGAACCTCTACACCCGACAGGAACCGGTCGGCGTCGCGGCGCTGATTACGCCGTGGAACTACCCCATCGCCATCCCGGCGTGGAAACTCGCTCCGGCACTAGCGGCGGGCAACACCGTCGTTCTCAAGCCCGCGTCGCTGGCTCCGGGGGTCGTCGTCGAGATCGCGCGAGCACTCGACGACGCGGGACTGCCCGACGGCGTCCTCAACGTCGTGACCGGTCCCGGCAGTTCGGTCGGCAACGAGTTCATCGAGAACGAGGGCACCGACGCCGTCTCCTTCACCGGCAGCAGTCAGGTCGGCGAGATGGTGTACGAGCAGGCCACCGACGCCGGCAAGCGCGTCCAGACCGAGCTCGGCGGCAAGAATCCGACGGTCGTCGCCGCCTCGGCGGACCCCTCGGAGGCCGCCGACATCGTCGCGACCGGCGGATTCGGCACCACCGGGCAGTCCTGCACCGCCTGCTCGCGCGCCATCGTCCACGAGGACGTCTACGACGAGTTCGTCGCCGAACTGGTCGACCGCGCGGAGTCAATCGACATCGGTCCCGGAAACGACCACGAGATGGGGCCGCAGGTCAGCCAGAGCGAACTGGAGTCGACGCTCGAATACGTCGACATCGCCCAAGACGAGGGGGCGACGCTCGCGGCGGGCGGCGGCGTCCCCGAGGGCGACGACGTCGAGGAGGGGTACTTCGTCGAACCGACCGTCTTCACCGACGTCGACCCGGAGATGCGCATTGCGTGCGACGAGGTGTTCGGCCCCGTCGTCGCCGTCATGAAGGTAAGCGACTTCGACGAGGGGCTCGACGTCGCCAACGGCGTCGAGTACGGCCTCTCGGCGAGCGTCGTCACCGACGACCACACCGAGGCCAACCGCTTCGTCGACGAGGCCGAGGCGGGCGTCGTGAAGGTCAACGAGAAGACGACCGGCCTCGAACTGCACGTCCCCTTCGGCGGGTTCAAACGGTCGTCCTCCGAGACGTGGCGCGAGCAGGGCGACGCCGGTCTCGACTTCTACACCATCGAGAAGACCGTCTACGACAACTACTGACGCCTCGGCTCCGACCGACCTGCCGTATTTTTTGACGTCCGACCTCGGACGCGCCGTCACCCGGTACTCCGCAGATGAGAAGCCGTACTTCCACGTGTCGAACGACCCCGCGGGCGATACGGCGTTCGTCCGCGTCGACGACCGGGTCGAGGCGGCCGCCCCTTCAAGGGTCTCGGTGGGGGTGTCGCTCAACTTCCTTACTGGTTTGACGCCACCCTTCGCGGCGCTGTACGCCGGCAGGTTCGCCATCGAGAGCCCGCCGCCAGCGAGGAGATGTTGACGATTGACCCCCCATCGTCCACCGCCGGCGAAACCTGGAAATCTGTCTTCGATGTCTCCGTCCTCCACGACTGAAAGGGACAGTACGCGTCGGTCGCACAAACTCGCTGGCCGTTGAGTACCACTCCCACGAACTCAACTGGTTTGGACGACCTCGTCGAGGGGACATCATCGAAGATGGGTACGCGAAAGTGTCGGAGATGCCAAGACTCGACTTCACGCCGCCTCCAGACGTATAGCCTCGTCGAGTCAGTGAACACCGGTCCGGGCGGTTCGAGCCAGCGACTCTCGTTCTCGCGGCGGTACGTGGCGCGACCGCGTGCGCCACACGGCGGGAGTGACTCTCGGCGGTCGATCGACGCGTTCGAAAGAAGACCAGCGGCGAGGCGTCTTCAGGCCATCGGCAGGATCGACGAGAAGATGAGCGTGCTCAGCAGGCCGCTGAATCCGATGAGAGACGTCGCGACCGTCCACGTCTTGAGCGTCTCCGCCTGCGTGAGGCCGCCGATTTCCTTGACGATCCAGAAACCGCTGTCGTTGTACCACGAGCAGAACGACGCGCCCGCCCCGATGGACATCACCAGGTACGCGAGGTTGACGTCGAGACCGCTCGCCAGCGGCGCCATGATCCCCGCGGTGGTGACGATGGCGACTGTCGCCGACCCCTGGACGAGGCGGACGCCCGCCGCGATAAGCCACGCCGTCACGAGGAGGCCGAGGCCGACCTGCTCGAGACTGCTCGCGATGTACTCGCCGGCGCCGGCGGCTTCGATCATCACACCGAACGCCCCACCGGCCGCAGTGATAGCGGCGATGTTACCGCCGCTCCTGAGCGCGTCGGTGAGCTCGTCGGAGAACGTGTCGCTGTCGAGATCGCTCATGCGGTAGTACGTGATCGCCGCCGCCATCGCGGCCACCGTCAGCGCGAGGTTCGGATCGCCGAAGAAGCCGGTGACCGAAGCGACCGCCGCGTCCTCGCCGATGAACGTCGTCACGGCCGTGTTCGCGGTGACGAGGACGATCGCGAGCAGGATCGGCAGCAGCGACTCGAACACGCCGGGGAGTGCGCTGGTCGGGACCTCGTTCTGCTCTTCGAGTTCCTCGACGGTCGTGCCCATCGCGTCCCGGAGCGGGATGTCGAGACGCCGGTTGATCCAGTAGCCGTACCCGAGCCCCGAGATCAGCGCCGTCGGCAGGCCGACCATGAGCCCAATGGCGATCGTCTCGCCCAGGTTGGCGTCGAACTCCTCGACGGCGAGGAGCGGTCCGGGCGTCGGCGGGACGAACCCGTGCGTGACGACCCCCGCGGCACCCACCGCGACGATGAACAGGGTGTAGTTCTCCCCCTGCCGCGACCGGGCCGAGCGGGCCAGCGGCGCGAGTAGGTAGAACACGTTGTCGAAGAACACGGGGATCGACATGATGAAACTGCTACTGAACAGCGAGATCTCCGTGTTGTCGTCGCCGAAGAGACTCGTGAACCCTCGGACGATGCGATTCGCTGCCCCGCTCTCGATCATCGCCTTCCCGATGATCGCCGCCATCAGGATCGGGATACCGATGCCGGCCATCCCGTCCCCGAAGGCCGTCGCGAACTCGGCTGGTACCTCCGCGAACGGGATCGACGGCGCGACGATCCCGACCACGAGCCCGGCGATCACGAGCGAGACGAACGCCGGGAGGTCGAGGACGACCAACAGCAGGACGATCGTTACGATCCCCGCGAACAGTGCGAGGAGCGGTGCCTCTCCACCCGTCTGTAGTAGTGTTGGTACGAACATCGAATCTACTTCTATCATTAATGTACTTTATTTTTACTATTTATTGCCCGTCATATCCGGTGGTGTTAAAAGGGGCGACGGCCGTGGGTGCACCCGACCTCAGATCACACCTCGACGACCGGGTTCGAGAGCTCGCCGATCCCGTCGATGACGATGCGAACCTCGTCGCCGGCCCGTGGATAGCGGTTCCACGCGTTCTCGCCGTTCTCACTTGAGTCGACGGCCCCGCTCCATACCGACGCGGTGTCACTATCGGCGTTCTTTATGTGAGAACAGACTGTCGCAATCTCCGCCATAGTATTACACTCAAAGTACTGTAACGGGACACAGCAAAGACGCGAAAGTGGACGCATTCCGGTGGTTCTAACGAGTGGCTTCGTTCCATCCCGTTCGAATATAGAGAATGAAGATTATCAGTAGTTGATGTTGAGTTCTACCACGTTGGCCGCGCTCAGGACGCGGTCGCCCAGTTCGCCGTGGAGGTCGTCGTCGCTGACGCGACTGGCGGGTGCGGAAACGCTTATCGAACCCAGCACGGTTCCTGAAGACATCTTAACGGGGGCGGCGATGCAGCGGAGTCCCTCCAGGCGCTCGCCGTCGTCGATGGCGTACCCCCGTTCGCGGACGGCTTCGAGCGACTCGAACAGTTCGTCGCGCGTCTGGATGCTATTGGATGTAATCGGTTCGAGACCGCGCTGGTCGATTATCTCGTCGACCCGCGACTCCGGCAGATACGCGAGAATCGCTTTCCCGAGCGCCGTCGTGTGGAGGTACGTGCGGAGTCCCGCGTACGTGTCGAGGTTGACGGCTTGCTCACCTTTCGAGCGCATCAGGTAGACGCCCAGCCCCTGTTCTTCGACCAGAAGATTGGCGAGTTCGCCGGTCTCGGCGGCGAGCGACTTGACTTCGGGTTCGGCGACCTGATAGAACTTCATCGACTTCCGAGTGCGACCCCCGATCTCAAGGAACTTCAGCCCCACTCGGTACTCGTCGCCCGTCTTCAGAACGTAGCCGTGTTTCCGAAGCGTTGTTAGGTGGTTGTGAACGGCACTTTTACCCATGTCCAGGTTCTGTGCCAACTCGGTCACACCGCATGGACCTTCCTCCATCAGCTCTTCCACCAGGGCGAGCGTCTTCTCGGTGGTTCGCACCGGGTGTTTGGCGTCCATGTTCGGTCTTTAACTATCTTTCACGATAAGCGTTCTGGTCTAGAGAACACGGACGGGTGATTCGCGGACAGTAGTCGGCAGTCGACAGTCGCAAAACGCTGGTGTTTGTCAGACGTGACCAGTTGCCATGAAATTCTCGAAACCCATGCGCCCGGCTTTCACCGGGATTCGAGTGTCTGCCACGTCGGCAGTAGTGGTCAGTTCATCGCAACCGCGGCGACCTACGCGGCCGTTCCGCGCCTACACGGACAACCCGGTTTTTGAGCTACCAAGCAGAGATGTTCCACCCCGTCCATCACAAGTGGCAAATAGCACCCGGAGTTTGCTTTCTTCTTTTCATCATTTAGTACGGTCATTGTTCAAACGGGTTCGATTCATTCATACGACGATAGTGGCGCTGACGAGATCACCGATGTAGCGATGTCGCAAATATTGAACTAATCTTCGTAGATCATAATAATTGAACACGATTGATTATAGAGGTCAACTTCACCTGCTCGTAGTGGCCAGAGGAATCATACACGGGAGAATCGACTTATTGCCAGTTACAGCTCGACGATGTCGCCACTCTCGGCCGAGTGGTGGATAGCTTCGATGACCCGCATGTCCGTCAGTCCGTGGCGACCGTCAGCGTGCATCGGCGCGCCGGTCAGCACGCGGTCAGCGAAGTAGTCGAACTCCTCCATCATCTCCCGCTCAGCGTTGAAGGTATCGTGGTCGACCGTTACGGTCACGTTACCCCGGGAGAGCTGGAGCGTCACCTCACCGTGGAACGCCGGCTGAAACTCGATCTGGCCCTCGGTCCCGGTGAGCTTCAGGTTCGTGTCCTCGTGGGCATGTTGGCTGTTGGTCGTCACCATCTTCACGTCGTCTTCGAGGACGAGTGTCGCCGCGGAACGCTCGTCGGAGACGTCTTCGAATGCCTCGTGATGGGAACTCATCCTGGCATGGACGGCGACGGGATCACGGTCCAGCAGATAGCGGGCGGTATTGATTGAGTAGACACCCAGGTCCATGACAGAGGTACCGTAGCCCGACAGGTTGGGGTCAAGGCGCCACTGGTCGGGATCGGGAATCATCTCTAGAAGAGGCTGGCTGTTGTTGCCGTACACCGACACCGGCTCACCGAGAAAGCCTTTATCGATCAGTTCCTTCGCCCGCTGAACGGCGGGGTCGGTGTGCATCCGATAGGCGATCATCAGCGGTATATCGGCGGCCTCGCAGGCCTCGACCAGCCGTTTGGCCCGTTCGACGGTGGCCTCCATTGGTTTCTCACAGATGACTGCCTTGTCTAATTCGGCTGCGGTCTCGACGTACTCCAGGTGGTAGGCGTTGGGCGTCCCGACGTAGACGGCATCGAACTGATCGCTAGCCGCGCCGTCGTGGTATTCGTCGTAGCTAATCCCGTTTTCGACGTCGTTCTCCTCGGCGAGCCGTTCGGCCTTCTCGGTCGAACTGCTCACAAGCGTCGTCACCTCGCCGAGGTCGGACGATTCGATAGCTGGCAGGGCGACGTCGATCGTCCACCATCCGAGTCCGAGCAGGGCGTACCGGACGGTGCCCTCAGTCGCCGTCTGCCACTTCCGCTCTTCGTAGCTGTCGATCCAGTCGAGCATTGGCGCAGGATATAGCGAGCGGGGAGTAAAGTCCTCGGATACGTGGTGCGCACGATCGAGAGCGAACCAATCCGTTGTGGTTATCGCAGTTCCGAGACGTCGAAGACAGGTTTGCAGGTGCCGCCGTCGACGAACGTCTCGAAAGCCTTGTCGGCGTCAAGTAGGGAGAAGCGCTCGTCGATGAACGTCTCGGCGTCGACATCACCGGTGTCGATAAGCCGGAGGGCGTTCTCGAAGTCCTCGTACATCGAGGCGTAGGAGCACTGCAGATCGATTTCGGCCCGGACTAGCGGTGAGTACGGCATCGTAGTCTCGCCCGTCTGGCCGATCAGGACGATCTGACCGCCCTTGCGGACCTCCTCGATCGCGGAGGGGAGTCCCGATGGGTGTCCTGTCGTGTCGAAGACAACGTCGTATCCGATGCCGTCGGTGCGCTCCTGGCGGACCTGCTCGAGGTCGTCCTCGGCGACGTTGATCGTGTCGAAGCCCAGTTGCTCGGCGAGCGGGAGGCGATAGTCGGCATCCAGACCGATCCCAGAGATGACGACCTCGGCGCCCTGGGCTCGGGCGACCTGCGCGGTGAGTTGTCCTATCGGACCGGGTCCCTCGACCAGGACACGGTCGCCCGCGCGCACTCGCGAGTTCTGGATTACGGCGCGGGTACCGATACTCGTCGGCTCGACCATCGCGGCGTGTTGCTGCTCAACGCTGTCGGGGACTGGGTGGAGCGCGTCCTCTGGAACGGCGATGTAGGGCTCGTAAGCGCCGTCGTGGTCCACGCCCGTGATGACGGCGTTCTGGCAGACGTTAGGCTCCCCGATCTCACACTGGTAGCAGTCGCCGCAGCCACGGATCGGTCGCTCGACCACACGGTCGCCGACAGCAAACTTCGTGACATCCTCGCCGACCTCGACGACACGGCCGGAGTACTCGTGGCCGATGACGGTGGGGAGATTCATGCGTTCGAAAGCGGACTCGAACTCGTAGATGCCGGCGTCGCTCCCGCAGAGGCCGGCGTAGTCGACTTCGACGAGCGCTTCGTCCGAACTAGGTTTCGGGCGATCGCGTTCGACGAGTTCCATTCCGCCGTGGCTACGACTGGTTTTCGCTAACCCTCGCATAACGAGGCTTCGCGTGTCGAGTGTAATATAGTATGGGGTAGGTCCATATTTACCCCTCTATTCACAAAGGTAATACGGGGCAGCGATCATCGTGAACGTATGGTCGCGTACGAGCACACGCCGGTATCAGTCGACGGCAAACGGGCTGTCGTCATCGGCGGCACGAGCGGGATCGGCCAGGCGATTGCACTCGGGTTCGCGTCAGAAGGCGCGGACGTCGTTGCCACCAGTCGAACCGAGTCGGCGGTCTCCTCGACCGCCGACGACATTGAAGAGCTCGGTGCCAACACCGCCCGTATCACCTGCGATGTCACCGCCCGGCAGTCGCTGGACGCGGTTCGGGAAACCGTGGTCGAGGAGTTCGGCGGTATCGACGTCGTCGTCGCCTCGCAAGGCGCCATTTCGCGGGAGACGGTCCTCGGTATCGAGGACGACGAGTGGAACTTCGTCACCGACGTGGCTCTGGACGGCGTCCGCAAGGTGACTCAGACGTTCGCGCCGGCGATGGACGATGGAGGGTCAATCGTCAACATCTCCTCGATGGCGGCTCGGCTCTCGATGGCGAACCTGCCGGCCTACTCCGCGGCTAAGGGCGGCGTGGAGGCGTTCACCCGCGCGTCAGCGAAGGAGCTGGCACCGGAGATCCGGGTCAATGCCATCGCGCCCGGGTTCGTCATCACTCCACAGAACACCGACACCTACGCCGAGGGGACCGAAAAGCGAGCGGTGATCGACGCCCGAGCCCCGCTCGGACGCGTCGCCGACCGCGAGGAGATCGTCGGCGCGGCGGTCTATCTGGCCAGCGACGCCGCATCCTACGTGACCGGCGAGGTACTCACCGTCGACGGAGGTTTCGGCGACAGCGCGTTCTGAAGTACCGGACCAGTCAACAGGACTGTACTGCCTACTGCCCTCCTCACAGGTCCTGTCCCGGCCGTGGAGACGCTGCTGGAGGCGACCGAGAGGTTCGCCAGATCGAGGGTAAACGCGGCGGATTCGACATCGTGTTTCTGGCGGAGTTCGCGCAGAACGATCTCGGTTAACGCGGTCGTTGTTGTGGGAAACAGCCGGAGATGCAGTCGTTTTCAGACAGACGGTCGTACGTGGGTACCGATCTGTCTCGATACTGGGCTATTTCACCTGTTTGTCTACCGAAGACAGCTCCCACGTAGAAATAGTACGATCGACGCTATCAGTCGTCGGCGACCGGCTGGGCGGTGCGCTGGGTTTCGGTGAGGATGTTCGTCCCATCCTCGGGGTGGAAGAGGTGGAGGTTCTCCTCGTCGAACGTGATGAACACCTCCTTGTTCTCCTCGGGCTTGACGTCGCCGGGGACGCGGACGCGACACTCGTCGTCCCCGACCTGGAAGTAGAGGTAGTTGTCGGAGCCGACGGGTTCGAGGACGTCGAGGTACGCGCTGATGTCGTTGGGACCGCTGCCGTCGGCCAAGTAGATGTCCTCGGGACGGATACCCATCACGAGTTCGTCACCGTCGTCGACGTACTGGCGGACGCGATTGGCGATCTCCGAGGAGAGTTCGTACTCGAAGTCAGGGCCGACGAGCGTCGACCCGTCGAACAAGACGTTGAAGGTGTTCATCGACGGACTACCGATGAAGTCGGCGACGAAGAGGTTGGCCGGGTGGTTGTAGATCTCGTCGGGAGTTCCCACCTGTTGGATCTCGCCCATGTCGAAGATAGCAACGCGGTCGGACATCGTCATCGCCTCCTCCTGGTCGTGGGTGACGTAGATAATCGTCGTTTCCAAGTCCTCGTGGATGCGCTGAATCTCCGTCCGCATGTGCATCCGAAGTTTCGCGTCAAGGTTGCTGAGCGGCTCGTCCATCAGGAACACCTCGGGGTCGCGCACGATGGCGCGCCCGGTCGCTACGCGCTGTTGCTGGCCGCCGGAGAGGCTGCCGGGTTTCTTGTCGAGCTGTTCGGAGATGCCCATCATGTCGGCGGCCTCCTCGACGCGCTCGTTGATCTCGGCTTTCCCCAGGTCCGTCGTCAATTTCAGCCCGTAGGCCATGTTCTTCCGGGCGGTCATGTGGGGGTACAGCGCGTAGTTCTGGAACACCATCGCCGTTCCGCGGTCCTGCGGGCTGACGTCGTTGACCACGCGGTCACCGATGCTGATCGTCCCGTCGGTGATGCTCTCCAACCCGGCGATCATTCGCAGCAACGTCGACTTCCCCGAGCCCGAGGGACCGACGATGGTCATGAACTCGCCGTCCTGGATATCCAGATCGATATCGTCGACGGCGAGAATGTCGTTGCCGCCGTCGTCGTAAATCTTTGACACGCTCTCGATGGTAACCTTACTCATACCTCAACTATTGCCGAGGTGATTTAAAAACGTTTTCGTGTTTGGGAACGAATCGCCGGGGCCACAGGTTATAAGTAGTAAATCTTAATCCGCGCCACTCCGCCATCGCTCGAGAGGCGTATGCAGGGAACGGTCCGACAGGATCCAGAGGCATATACATCAGTTGCGATATGATACCAGTTAATTTTATGCATTTTCTAAGTTTCCATGTCACAATGACAGCAACCTTTATTAACATTAGGGATAACCCGGTAGTGATGCCAACTAGTAGCAATGACAGTGGACCTAATCGTGAGTCGAACCGGCGAACGACTAAAGAGAGCCGTAGCCGTCGTCGATTCCTACAGGCGGCGGGTGCGACTGGTATCGCCGGTCTCACCGGTCTCGCCGGCTGTTTCGGCCTCGGCGGCGGTAGTGGCAGCGGCGGCAGTGGTGGCAACGGCGGCGGCGACATGGAGCTGTCGTACTGGACCCTGTTCGGGGGAGGCGACGGGGAGGTCATGAAGGCGATAATCGACCGCTTCAACGACGAACAGCCTCTCGGCGACGAGATCACGATCAATCGGCAGCGAACCCCGTGGGACGACCACTACGACCGGCTGTTTACATCCATGACGGGCGGCGAGGCGCCGGACATGGCCATCTCGCACGCGACGTACCTGCGCCGCTTTCAGGATACGCTGACCACCATCGACGACTACGTCACGACGGACGACTACGTCCAGTCGATCCTCGATTCGTGCATGCTCGAGGGTAGTCAGTACGCAATCCCGATTGACTCACACCCGCTCGGGCTGTACTACAACATGGACATCCTGAACGAGGCCGGCGTCGAGCCCCCGTTCGAGAACTTCAGCGAGTTCGAGGAGGCCTGCAACGCGATCCTCGAGAACACCGACGCCAAGCCGTTCAGCCCCGACCCGTACTGGGGCAATGGCGGCGGTTTCCGCCAGTACTTCATGGCGCTCAACCAGATGGGCGGGAGCATGTTCAACGACGACTACACCGAAGCTACCTTCGGGGACGACGTGGGACTCGAGGCGCTCGAGTACATCGTCAGCATCTCCGGCGAGCGCGAATGGGACGAGCCCGACACCTCCGACGACCGGGTCGAGCAGGGCTTCCGGAACGGGAACATCGCGATGACGGTCAACGGCACCTGGTTCGTCACCGTCTTGGACGACCAGGACTACGAGTGGGGCTTCCAGAAGCCCCACTGGGTCCCGAACGCGGAGCAACTGGTGACGACGGCCGACAGCCACACGATCATCTTTCCGAATCAGGAGAGTGCTAGCGAAGAGCGTATCCAGGCCTCCGTCGAGGCCGCGGAGTGGATCGCCCAGGAGAACCCCGAGTGGGGCGCGGAGGCGGGTCACCTGCCGGCGTATAACCCGATTCTCAACGGTGACGAACTACAGGAGGCCGACATCTGGGACAAGACGCTCAAGAAATTCATGGAGATGGCGGAGGACGACCAGCTCGCCTACTGGCCCCAGCTTCCGAATGCGGACATGTTCGCCCAGAGTAACTGGACGTGGTTCACCGACGCCTACTCCCGGAGTACTGCGCCCGAGGAAGCACTCCAGCAGGGCGTCGAGACGTGGAACGACCAGCTGTCGTGATCACACCAGTCCAAGCCAACAATGTCTGTCACTGATCGATTCGACGGGATCAAGGGGGTGATCAGTTCCGACAGTCGCTCACGCAAGGAGCTGATCGAGGGCATCCTCTTCTCGCTCCCCTATCTCGTCATCTTCGGCGTGTTTCTCCTGTACCCGCTGGTGATGGGCGGGTACATGAGCCTGTTCGACTGGAACGCCATCGACCCGACCCAGTCGGTGTTCATCGGCCTCGAGAACTACCAGCAGCTCCTGAACGATTCGGACTTCTGGAACGCCCTGGGGAACACCGGGTACTTCGCGTTGCTCACCGTCCCCTCTATCGTCGTGGTCGCGCTGGGCCTTGCGCTCGGCGTCAACCGCGACATCAAGGGGAAGGGCCTGCTCCGGGCCATCTTCTTCAGCCCGTACATCCTGACCGTCTCCGTGACGGCGGTGGTCTGGGTCGACCTGTACTCGACCCAGTACGGGCTGATCAACCACTACCTCGGGATGGTCATGGCGAACCCGCCCCAGTGGCTCCAGACTCGGCTCACTGCGATGCCCGCCATCGCGATGACGACCGTCTGGTGGCTCGTCGGGTTCAGCTTCGTCATCCTGCTGTCTGCCCGCCAGAGCGTCCCGGACTACCTCTACGAGGCGGCCAAACTCGACGGCGCGGGAACCTGGCGACAGTTCAGGGACGTCACCGTTCCCCAGATCAGACACGCCATCTTCTTCGTCGTCATCATCAACATCATCTGGGCGTTCCAGGTGTACGGACAGCCGTACGTAATGACCTCGGGCGGTCCGGGCAGTACGACGGAGACGCTCGTCATGTACCTCTACGAGGCGGCGTTCGCCCAGCGGAACTTCGGCTACGCCGCCGCCATCGGGTACGTCCTGACGGGCATCCTCGTGATGGTGTCCATCGCAAACTACTACCTCCTCGGAGGCGACAATGAGTGACTCATCAGCCACGGAAAATCGGTTCGAATCGTTCACGGTCGGCGACGTCTCCCTGCGGAACGTCGGCGTCCACGTCGTCATGTACGGCGCGGCGCTGCTGTTCGTGGTGCCGTACCTGTACATGATCACGACGTCCTTGCAGACCCAGCAGCAGGCTGTCGCCGAGGGGATGCACTGGATCCCGGACCCGATTACGTTCACCGCGTTCACGGACCTGTTGACCCAGTCACTGATCGCGCAGTGGGCGATCAACACGCTCATCATCGCGTCGGTGACGACGCTGCTCGTGTTGCTCGTCGACTCGATGATCGCCTTCGCCCTGACCAGGCTCGACTGGCCCGGACAGCGTTACGTCCTGGCCCTGATCATCGCGAGCTTCATGGTCCCGGGCTTCGTCAACATCATCCCGCTGTACATCCTCATCTCGGATCTCGGGCTGTTGAACAACTACGCCGCCGTGATCCTGCCGTTCGTGGCGGGTCCGCTCGGCGTGTTCCTCCTGGCCCAGTTCTTCCGGGACCTGCCCTACGAACTCCAGGAGGCCGCACAGCTCGACGGCTTCTCGAACCTGCGGATCTACACTCACCTGATCCTGCCGCTCTCGAAGTCGATCCTGACGGCGCTCGCGCTGTTCATCTTCGTCTGGAGCTGGAACCAGTTCCTCTGGCCGCTGATCGTGCTCCAGAGCGAGGCAGCCTACACGCTGCCCATCGGGATCGTCGTGCTCCGGGACAACTTCACCTACCAGCCGGCGGTGACGATGGCGTCGGCGCTGATCGCGTCCGGACCGCTGTTCATCCTGTTCCTGTTGTTACAGGATCAGCTCATGTCCGCCGTCGAGATGCAAGGGGTAACCTAGTTAACGCCCCGTCCCATCGTTCAGCGTCATGAGGAACGCGGACTCGAAATCGGTCTATCGATCGTTCATCGCTGCGATGCGGTTCTTCTACGAGTACGGTCCGCGAATGGTCCTGCTGAGTGTCATCTGGTTCGTCTGCTCGCTCCCGCTGATCACGGTCGGACCGGCGACGCTCGGAGCCTACGCCGCAGTCGCCTCACTCCGGGAGACGTACGCCTTCGACCGGGAGCGAGTCGTCTCAGTCCTGAAGCGCCACGGTGTCTCGGCGGCGCTGCTCTCCGGCGTCCCGCTCGTCCTCGCGGTCGTCTCCGTGCTGTACGCACTAGAGTACTTCGCGAGTCCGTCGACGTTCTTGCTCGTCCTCTCGGTCGGATCGGCCTACGCCGCCGCGTACACGGCGCTCGTCCTCGTACCGACGTTCGTCGGTCTGGCCACGGGCGGTGACCTCGAATCGTCCGTCCGGGCCGGGTTTCGCTGGACGAGCGCGAACGCCGTCGGCGCCGTCACGCTCGCGATGGCGACGGTCGTCGCCTTCCTCGTCGCTGGCCTGCTGACCATCGCGTTCGCGCTCGTCTTCGCCGGATTCGCCGCCGCGTTCCACGTTCACGTCCTCCTTGAACCGCCCGAGCACGAGCAGGCAACCGAGCAGGACCAGTCGATCTACGCGTCAGCCGACGGCACCCGGGGCGCGAACTGACTGGTCTCACTCGCCGGACCACCCGTCGCCGGACTGCCTACGCCGGATCACCTGCCGCCAACCGCCGCAACCGGTCATTTTATACTCTGCCTGGATCAGTTCTACCCGTATGACAGACGCGAGCGTTACTGTCCACACAGAGGCTAGTATCGACCGCATCGAACCCGAACTGCATGGCCACTTCTCCGAACATCTCGGACGGTGCATCTACGACGGCATCTGGCACAGCCAGTCCGCGGACGGTGACGGGTTCCGCGAGGACGTCATGACACTGCTCTCGGACCTGGAGATGCCGGTGCTGCGCTGGCCCGGCGGCTGTTTCGCCGACGACTACCACTGGGAGGACGGCGTCGGTCCCCGCGAGGACCGTCCACGCCGCCGCAATCTCTTCTGGTCACAGGACCGCTCGGAGGTACCTGAAGAGCCCAACACGTTTGGGACCGACGAGTTCCTGGAGTTCTGTGAACGCGTGGGGACGCAGCCGTACCTGGCGACCAACGTCGGCTCCGGCGACCCGCAGGAGGCGGCCGACTGGGTCGAGTACGCCTGCTACGGCGGCGACACCGAACTCGCGAATCGCCGCCGCGAAAACGGACGCGACGAACCCTACGAAGTCCCCTACTGGGGCATCGGGAACGAGAACTGGGGCTGTGGCGGCCGGATGTCGCCCGAGCAGTACGCCCGCGAGTACCGTCGGTTCGCAACCTACGTCGGATCCATGGACAACCTCATGGTCGACGACGATCTCGAACTGATCGCGTGCGGATTTGAGGACCACGAGTGGAACCACCGCTTCATGGAGGAGGTCGGCAAGTCGAGCTGGGGCGTCGAGTTCCCCCTCGACCACCTCACGCTGCACCACTACTACGGCCGAACGATGTCCGTCGCGGAGGCCGACGAGGACGACTACGACCAGTTCCTCGTCGAGGCCCTCGAGATGGACGAGCACATCGAGCGCATCGCAGCGACCATCGACGCCTTCGCCACCACCCGCGACATCGGCGTCATCATCGACGAGTGGGGCGCCTGGCACACCGAGGCCGTCGCCGAGAGCGGGCTCGAACAGCCGGGGACCGTCGTCGACGCTCTGTCGGCCGCGGCCGTCCTCGACGTCTTCAACCACCATGCCGACGTGATGACGATGTCCAACATCGCCCAGACGGTCAACGTCCTCCAATGTCTGGTTGAGACGGAGGGCGACGAGGCGTGGGCGCGCCCGACCTACCACGTCTTCGACCTTTACGCGCCCCACAAGGGCAACGAGGCCGTCCAGACGTCAGTCGAGGCGCCCACCCGCAACGTCGGCGACGACGAACTGCCGCTCGTTGGCGCCTCGGCCTCCGTCAGCGACGACGGCGAGACGTACGTCACCGTGACGAACCTGGACACCCGCGGTACGCACACCGTCGAAATCAACGTCGGGGGCGACGATGCGGCCGACGTGGACGCGAAGGTGCTGTTCGAGAATCAGGAACCCGACCTCATCGTCGACGCCGACAACGCTGACGAGTTCGCCGCCGCCGACCTCGACGTCAGCGTCGAGGACGGCGTCCTAACCGCGGAACTGCAGCCGTCAACGGTCGCCGGCATCTCGATCCAGTAACCCGACCGACACCCGATCCTCTTTCGCACGAATCGACGTCCACTTTTCCGTCGACATTCGACCGTTCCCGGCGCCACAGTTGCGGCCGGCAGGTCGAATTAACTAACTCGACAGACGGATGGCGCGTGACATCGACGTATCCGACCCCCTCGCACTCGTGACAGGTACCCGAGGCGATAACGGGAAGGCGCTCGCCGGAAAGATCGCGGACAACGGGGCGACCGTCGTCATCCGCCAGCGACGACGCCAACGGACACGAACTCTGGGTCGATGGCGGACAGTTTCTCATTGTCAGCGGATAATACGATACCTGGTAGCGACGATCTCATCGGTTCCGTTCTACCAAGTGCACCCGCGACGGTAGCGATGATATTTTCAGGGATGCCCGAGAACGTACGGGAAACCATGCCCCAGTTCGACGAGCAGCCGAGGGTGACAGCCCGGCTTGACGGCGAGTGGACGTTCGTGACGGACCCCGACGGCGACGGCGACGAACGCGGTCTCCAGGATCCGGACACGGACTGGCCGGCCGATGCCGAGGTGGTGTCCGTCCCCCACGCCTGGCAAGAGGAGAGGACCTATCGCGAGTACACCGGGACGGCGTGGTACCGGACGACCGTCGAGTACGACGGCACCGGAGAGCGCACCTTCCTTCGGTTCGGGGCCGTCGACTACGAGGCCGTCGTCTACGTCGACGGCGAACGAGTCGGGACAAACCGGGATGGGTACCTCCCATTCGAGGTAGAGGTCACCGATGCGATGACGCCGGGGGAGAACACCGTCGCCGTTGCCGTGACCGATCCCGAAGATCTCAGTGAAATCCCGCACGGTAAACAGGGGAGGCCCTGGTACACTCGATCGAGCGGTATCTGGCAATCCGTCACCCTCGAATCCCGGCCGGCGACGTTCGTCGCCGACGTGAAGGCAAGACCAGATCTCGACGACGACAGCGTCGTTGTCGACATCACGGTCGACGATCCGACCGACGACGTCGAGGCGGTCGTGACGGTTCGACGGGACGGCGACGACGTGGCGAACGCAACGTGCGACATCGCGGGCAACGACGGCGAGTGTACTGTTACCCTCGACGACCCCGACTACTGGACTCCCGACGACCCCGCACTATACGACCTAGTAGTCGAACTGCGGAGCGACGGCGGCGGTATCGTCGACATCCACGAGGACTACTTCGGGATGCGTAGCGTCAGCGTCGATAGCGGCCGCCTGTACCTCAATGGAGACCCCCTGTACGTGCGCGGCGCACTCGATCAAGCTTACTACCCGGACACCCTATATCGCCCGTTCGACGACGACCTCTTCGAATACGAGATACAAAAGGCGAAGGAACTCGGATTCAATCTACTTCGTAAGCACATCAAACCAGCCCACCCCGACTTCGTCGAGGCGGCCGACCGCCTCGGTATCCTCGTCTGGGAGGAGCCGGCCAACCCGGACCTGTACACGGACCGTTCGAAAGAGGAAGTCCGGAAACAGATCCGGGGGTTGATCGACCGGGACTACAATAGTCCGAGCGTCGTCATCTGGAGCCTCTACAACGAAGAGTGGGGGATAGGCCTCGACCAGGTCGACTACTCCGACCACAAGGGACGTCTGTGGAACGACGAGGAGAAACAGGCCTACCTCACCGAGCTATTTCGCGAAACGAAGGAACTCGACCCCACCAGGCTGGTCTGCGACAACTCCGGCTGGGCTCACGTCACCACCGATCTCAACGACTACCACGAATACTTCGTGAGCCCTGATCGCCACGCGGCGTGGAAAGACGACCTCAACGACATCGTCGCGAATCCTGGCGACAACTACGCTGTCGAGAACACGCCTGCCGATGACGCGCCGATCATGATCTCGGAGTTTGGCACCTGGGGATTCCCCGACTTGTCGAAACTCCGCGACCACTACGGCGGCGACCCGACATGGTTTTCTCACGATTTCCTCGACGACCCGCTCAAGCGCCCCGAGAGGGTCGACGAACGCTACGAAAGCACGAACCTGCCCGACGTCTTCGACGGCTATGCGGACCTCGCCGAAGTGTGGCAGGCACGCGAGTCGGACTCTCTGAAGGGAATCGTCGAGGAGATGCGCACACACGAGGGGATCGCCGGTTACGTCCTCACCGAGTTCTCCGACATCGAGTGGGAATTCAACGGAGTTCTCGACTATCTCCGCGACCCCAAGTCCTTGGCTAGTGACTTCGCGACCGTCAACGATGAGGTGTTGGTCGCCATCGAGCCCGAGCGACACGTGGTCGCGCCGGGCGAGGCGGTGTCCGTCGACGTCCACGTCGTCAACGACACGACCGATGCCCTGGACGGCATCCTCAGTTGGACGGGCGCGGGCGGGGATGGAAGCCGATCGGTCTCCATCGACGGCTTCGGCGTGACGACGTTCGAGTCGGTGCTGACCGTCGTCCCGTCGGCCGACACCGAAACGGGACCCTACTCGGTCCAGGCAACCCTGGACGCAGCCGATCATACGGTCTCAAATGTGGTACGGATAGTCGTTGTCGCTCCAGAGGACTCAGGCGGGAAGACGGTGTATTCAACCGCCCCTATCGCGGATTCTCTCGATGCCAACGACGTCACTGTCACCTGTGATTTAGCCGACGCCGACATCGCCGTCGTCACGGATCTCGACGACGACGTCTCGGAATTCGTCAAGCGGGGAAATTCCGCGGTCGTCGTCCCCAAGCCCGACGGCCGAATGACGCCGAACGACTACTTCGAGTACCGAAACTTACCTGCCGGCGAGAGTTGGAATCTCGTCGCTTCGCTACTGTACCAGGACAGCAGCCTCGTCGCGGATCTCTGTCCGGACGCCCGCGTTGGCTGGTCATTCGAGGATCTCTTCCCCCACGACCTGGTCATCGACCTCAACGCCGCAGCCGACGACGTCCACGTCGGCTCCATTGAGGGATGGATCGCAAACTGGAGCAGCGCGCTCCTCACGCGCAAGCACGGTGACGGGACGCTCTGTTGTTGTACCTTCCGCGTGACCGACGCCTACGGTGAACACCCGACGGCCACGACGCTGGTTAATCGCCTCATCCGGACGCTGTAGGCGGCGAGCGTTTGTGCTCACCGCCCGCGCCGACCCGCTACATCCAGAGAACGTCCGGTAGCGTGAGTGTGAACTCCGTCCCCACGGCATCGGCCGTCAACGTCGGGAATTCGCCGGTAGTCGAGAGCACCTCGACGCCATCGGCCGTCACCAGGACGGTATCCTCGGACTTCGCACCCTCGACGGTGGGATTCCAGCCGAACGCCATCGGGAGTTCGACCGGCGTCCGGTTGCCGGGCGTCGCCGTCCATTCCCTCGAGGCGTAGCCAAGCGCGCCACCCTGGTGGTGGTTCTCCCACTCGTTCACGTAGCCGAGTTCCTCGTAGGCGCCTCGAATGGGCTCGAAGATATCGGCGGCGGTGCCATTGTCGACACCCACGCGACGAGTGGCGGCGGCGGCCGTCGCCGCGACCCGGCTGACGTCAGCGTAGCGGTCAGCGAGCCAGTCTGGCGCATTGTCGAAAGCGACGGTTCGGGTGACCGCTGCGTTGAGTCCATGGCGGACACCGACGACCGTGAGGACGGCGTAGCTCCCCACCTCAACGTCGGTCGGGGTAAAGTGCCGGTAGCGCTGGAGGCGGTCGGCACCGCCGACGAGGACCACGGGGGAGTCGATACCCCGGCGCTGAAGCTGGTAATGTAACCGGCCAGCCAGTTCGCGCTCGCTGCTGGCCGGTGATACACCGAGCGCGACTTCCTCGACGGCTACGGCCGTCTCTCGCCCGAGATCGCGGTACCGCTCCACGTCGCCATCGGTTAGGGGCTGCGTGACCGCTGACCGGTCTATCGATTCGAACTCCCCCCACGCGACGTCAGCCGCCGCGGGCGTCGGGGCGACGGCGGCGACGGCATCCTCGAGGTCTTCCTCATGCCAGGGATATTCCACGAGTCGTACGTCGACATCTATCTCTTCGTCGAGGAGCCGCTGGCCCTCGATGGTCGACGTGACGACAGTTACTGCCTCGCCATCGTATCCCGCGGCCGCGACGCCGGCATCCCCTTCACGAGCGACGAGGTTGTCGCCGCCGGTGAGCCAGGCGAACATCGGTGGCGCCGCGAACCATATCGACTCGAGATCGTTCGTCGCGAGATACGCGTCTAGACGGTCGAGTTTGGCCTGTTCGGTCATGTGATCGTCTCGCTAAACGATCTTCCCACTACCTCTTAAAACCGGTCGTACTGGGCCGCGACGGGTATCGACGAACCAATGCGCCGAATCGACGGGACGTTCGTCTAACGTGCGAAGTTAAATAACGTAACACCGCCGACCGCCCCAGAGACAATACTTATTCCGGCCTGTGTGAATGTGTGGATATGTCTGTAGAGACCATCCTCGTCGCGGTCGGACCGGGAGATCGCGACCGAATGGCCCGACTAGCGGAGGAAACGATCGGCATCGCCGGACCGACGGGGGCGTCAGTCGTCCTCTTACACGTGTTCACCGAGGACGGGTTCGACGATGCCGCCCGAAAAGTAGAGTTCGACCCGTCGAAGGAGGAGGTGTCCCCCGACGTGGTCGCCAGACGTTACATGACGATCAACGAACTCGTGGAGCGATTCGATCAGGCCGGTATCGAGTACGAGACGCGTGGCGTGATCGGCCGACCGGAAGACCAAATCGTCGAGGTCGCGGAGGCCGTTGGTGCGGATAGGTTATTCGTCGGCGGACGAAATCGGAGCCCGACCGGGAAGGCCATCTTTGGGAGCGTCGCGCAGGCGGTGATGCTCTCCGCACCCTGTCCGGTGACGTTCGTTCGCCGCGAAATCGACGAGTAGTCGAATAGGGGTCGGTGACGGAAGCCCCACGAGACGGAATGGGAAGTCGACCGAATACCGGGCTGACGGCAGCAGCATCGGGTCGTGAATCGTGACGCATGTGCCGCGACCGACCGCGTCGTACTATGTCGTCGGCTACTTGCCATCTCCGTCGCGTTCTTGATGATATCGTCCGTGACGCGGAGTGTGTTTTCATACGTGATTTCCCGTATCGTCGGAAGAGTACCACGCGAACACCACGTCTGACGTTCACTCCGTCGTCTCCGCCGTCAGACCCGTCTCGACGATCAACGACGACGACACACCCCTATCGGTATCGGTCGCCTCGACGACCGTCGTCGGCGACGTCGGTCTACCTTCGACAGTTCCTCAATCGAGAGGTCGGCGGTGCCGCGCCCGTCCGATATACTGCGATGGTGCTCGATAGAGAGTGCGTGTGCTATCAGTACACGGTTGTGTGGACCGCGACTACTCCGGAGTCGGGTTCTTTCCAAGTACCGCAGACGTACGAACCGAGTGGACCGTATCGATGGAACCGACAGTATTTATTTTATGGTTCCAGAGAATTACAATGTTGTCATGATCGGAGCCCCGCATTCGATAGCGCTCACTAACGTTGAGATTGACGACGAGTTCTGGTCACCGTGGATGGAGCGCAACCGTGATGTCACCATCGAGTACCAGTATGAACAGCTTGAGGACTCTAGGACTCTGGAGAATTTCTACCGGGCCGCTAACGGGAAAGAAGGCGGCTTCCAAGGGATGTGGTTCCAGGATTCTGACGCCTACAAGTGGCTCGAAGCAGCGAGCTACGAACTCGCGAAAAGAGAGGATCCCGACCTGCGCGATCGTGTCAACGAAGTCATCGATCTTATAGCCGACGCTCAGGAGGAAAGCGGCTACCTTAACACGTACTTCCAGCTCGTCGAACCCGACGGAAAGTGGACCAACCTCCACATGCTCCACGAGTTGTACTGCGCGGGCCATCTCATCGAGGCGGCAGTCGCTCATCACGAGGCAACAGGGGAATCGTCGTTGCTGGACGTGGCGACAGCGTTCGCCGACCACATCGACGACGTATTCGAAGACGAGATAGACGGGGTTCCGGGCCACGAGGAGATTGAACTCGCGCTCATCAAGCTCTACCGAGTAACCGGCGAAAAGCGGTATCTTGACCTTGCCGAGTACTTCATCAACCTTCGCGGGTACGACGACCGTCTCGCTTGGGAACTCGAACACCTCGACGAGATTGCTGGCGGAGAGTTCGACTCCGACGACTGGAAAGGTTCGATCCACGAGGGGTCGAGAACGGTTTTTCTCGACGACGAGGGTGAGTACGACGGCAGCTACGCACAGGCGCACGCGCCGGTCAGGGAACAGTCAACCACAGAGGGCCACTCCGTCCGTGCGATGTACCTCTACGCCGCCGTTACTGAGTTGGTGGCCGAACGTGGCGACGACGACCTCAAGGCAGCGCTCGACCGGCTGTGGGCGAACATGACGGAGAAGCGCATGTACATTACAGGTGGGATCGGCCCAGAGCACGAACACGAGGGATTCACGGAGGACTACGACCTCCCGAACGAGTCTGCCTACGCCGAGACCTGTGCCGCCATCGGCAGTATCTTCTGGAACCAGCGCATGTTCGAACTGACCGAGGAGGCCAAGTACGCCGACCTAATGGAGCGGACGCTATACAACGGTTTTCTGGCCGGTATCGGGCTGGATGGGAAACACTTCTTCTATGTTAACCCGCTCGCCAGCGCGGGCGGCCATCACCGGAAGGGTTGGTTCACCTGTGCGTGCTGTCCGCCTAACGCCGCGCGCCTGTTCGCGTCGTTGGGGCAGTACTGCTACTCGACGAGCGGTGGCGAACTCTACGTCAACCAGTATGTCGGGGGCACCCTTGCCACGAGCGTACACGGCGTTGACGTTGATGTTAACCAGACCAGCGCCCTCCCCTGGGACGGAGACGTGACTCTTGAGATTGACGCTGACGACGTCATCCCGGTCAACCTCCGGATCCCCGAATGGTGTACTGAAGCGACGGTGGCGGTCAACGGTGAAGAAGTCGACCACGACGGGTCAAGATACATTCGGCTCGATCGCGAGTGGGACGGCGAGACGATCGAACTCGATCTGGCGATGGAGCCCGAACTGGTCGCGGCCCACCCGGCCGTTGAGAGCGACGCCGGGCGGGTCGCCGTTGAACGCGGCCCGCTCGTTTACTGCGCCGAGGAGGTCGACAATGACCGTCCGCTCCACCAGTACGCGGTTTGCACAGACGGGGACGTCAACGCCGCCCATCGCGAGGATTTGCTGGGCGGCGTAACCGTCCTGGAGGCCGACGCCGATGTCCCGACCCTCGATGAGTGGGAGGGGTTACTGTATCTCCCGGACGACGAAACCCGTACCGAGTCGACGACGCTCACGCTCGTTCCCTACCACTCGTGGGACAACCGCGACCCCGGGGCGATGCAGGTCTGGATGCGGGCAGGGTGACCCGGTAGCTACCGCTCTTTGGGGAATCGTCGCGGACATAGCGGTTTTCGAGGTGGCCATCACGAATCAGCGGTTGCCGAAGAAGGCGCGTCAGTTCAGTCGTCGGCGACGGGCTAGGCGCCCCGTTGGGGATCGGCGAGGATATTCGTCTCGCCGTCGGGGTGGAAGAGATGAAGGTTCTCCTCGTCGAACGCTATGAACTCCTACTTGTTCTCTATTGGCTTGATGTTACCCGGGACTCGAACGTGATACTCGGTATTGTAAAATATCTTATACCACAAGACCGGTTAGTTGAGATGTCTGCTTGCTGAAGATGTGACTAAACAATCACACCAAGCAGACGATGAATTCCACGAGGACCAACTCCTTAATTTCCTTGTTAACAAATTCACCGATGCGTTCAGCCTCAGTCTCGGCGAGAAGGCTGAGATTGACTTTAAAGCCATTTTTAAGTCCCTGATTCAAACTTTATTGCAATACTAATTATGTAATATATTGTGATAGATGGGGACAGTTGGTTGTAATAAAAATTTTGACGTGCGGGGACAGTAGATCGTAGTCTACCGAGTGTTGAGACTGCAATATTTCTTGGAGAGGAGAAGAGGAACTGTCAAATCGGCGGTCGAACGGTGTTGCATTACTCGTTGCCAGTCCCTAGTGCGTACCCCACAGGGTGCCCTCGCGAGAACCCAAGTAGTGCCGTTGGCATGACGAGCGACAGATATGCAGTCACGTAGAGTGTGAGGACTTCAAGCACGGCGGTGAGGGGAGACCCAGTCGCGACGTACTGATGGATATATATTGCTCCCATCATCGCGATGATCGAGGCTACCGTTGCGATGAGTACTGTATGAATCGTCTGTTCACGGACGACGTCAAGCACCTCCCGACATCGATTCAACCCTTCTCACGTAGTAAAGGGACACTTACGCTTAAATGATAAGAGCATCATGGACGCACCATGCCGATCAATCCGCAACTCGTGGTTGACCTCGAATGCGAGACGGGCGAAGGACCACTCTGGCACCCTGACGAAGAGTTACTATACTGGAGTGACATCCCGAGAGGACGACTGTACGCGTACGACCCAAGGACAGAAGAACACGAACTCGTCTACAATGACGACGACGAACGTATCGGTGGATTCACCGTTCAGGAGAATGGGGCACTCTTGCTGTTTCAGGAATTCGGAGCAGTCAGACAGTTTGACCCCTCGGACGGCAGAATAACAACTATCGCCAAGCAAAACCCGGATCAGTTTAGCGAACGATTCAATGACGTCATCGCTGATCCTGAGGGGCGTGTGTTCTGTGGTGTAATGCCAGACACTAACAATGGGGTACCCGGACAACTGTACCGTCTCAACCGGGATGGGTCGTTCGAGCTCGTTTGCGAAGAGTGTGGGTTGCCCAACGGAATGGGGTTCTCCCCCGATTTGTCTCAGATGTACTTTACCGACTCTGGTGGCGACAAGCCCTCGTCATCAGGTTACATTTACCGATATAAGTACGACCGCGCCACAGGTTCGATTACCGACCCCGAAGTATTCCTCGAAGCCTCTGACTTCGATGGGAAACCTGACGGACTGACCGTTGACGCTGAGGGACACATCTGGTCTGCGTTCTGGAACGGAAATTCCCTCGTCCGATTCGCACCCGACGGAACGCGTCGAGAGACAGTGCAGTTCGACCCCAAAAAGGTCTCTTCGGTGACGTTCGCTGGAAAGTCGTATAACGACATATACGTGACAACTGCCTGTATCGAGGGCCGCGAGAGAGAAGGGAGAGGTGCAGGTAGCGTATTCCGCGTCGATTTGGATGTTAGTGGTCGAGAAGAGTTCCGATCAAAGATTGAAGTTTGAGAACAACCTCGTGGCTGGCGCCGATGTGAGTGAGTTTTGAACCACCTTGTCTCCTCGTCATCGATGCCTGTAATTTCTAATATTGGAACTCAGTTCGAACTGTGAGAGTACATTCTGTGCAAAACTGTAATAATACTGTAATTACTTTAGAGCATAGACTCTTCAGAAACTCCTTCACGGACTCAAAGAAATTCCTACCGTGCCCCCGATGCAGTAAATATCGGTGAATTGGACCTCGACTATCGTCTTTGGTGTTCTCTATTACAGAACACCTGCGGTGGGCAACAGGCAATATCACAGTACTTGTGGCTTCTTTGCGCATCTGCAATTACAGACTTAGATCTGTAATGCCCGGTAGAAATTGGCGACAATGTGTTCTGAAATAGAGAATATTGTGTTTGGGGAGCTATAAGTGGGACGTCCAACTCATCGTGTCTCAAATTTCGAGAAACCTACTGGGCGGTCGCGTTGGTACTTCGGTTCGAATGGTGAAGAGATGGTGGCTGTCCTACTTCGATACCGTACTCAGTAGACTAATTTCTGAATCATCGACAACCATAAGCCAAACGTTGAGAACAGAGATACGCTCTGTAGAATCGGTATTCGGTGCTGGGTTTCACGAATATTTCACACTTCGGTAAAGGTTGTAGACGCTGCAGGTAAGCACCAGATGAATCCACCGAGCGGGGACAGCCATCATTCACTCTCAGCACCGATACGAGACTCGACGACGCAACTCGTCTCCGGAACGTCGGCGACGCTGCCCGTCTTTCGACCGTCGACGACCCACGAAAAGTTGCGTCGAACAAAATGATTAGTACGAACTCGCCTGAAGAATCACATGGTCGAAGCGAACGACCACCTGCGTAGCTTTGACGTTAGTCATGTTCCGCACGCGGCAGTCGGTGGGAGCTCGACTGTCCCAACCGAATCCCCTGCTTCTTCCGCCGGTCGCCGCGGCGATTTTTTTCCAGTTTGGAGAGACGACTTCGTTTCCCGTCCGTCGCGCCGTCGAGGAGATAGCCGCGAGGGCTCAGTCGGCCAGTATATCGACGACAGCGACCGCCGCGAGATCGGCGATATCTGTTCCACCTTTGTCGGCTTGGGGTCGCTACCCGACCCGCTCGCGCAATAACCTGAACGAAAAAGGCAGCACTGGCGCGTTACTCTTCCTGCGCGTCGACGACGGTACCGTCGAAACGAAAACCAACCGCGTGAACGCCACGGCTCTCCCGAGAGGTACACCACGCGAAGTGGCTTGTTCTGTACATCAGAAATCACAGTCGCGTTCCGACACGACGACTCGCCAGCACGAACGACCGTATTCAAGCAGCAAAAGTGCCGGTGTGTCGAAGCAAGCCGAACACCTCCGACGAGCAAGCGTTCCCAGATTCCCCGACAGAGAGACAGTTCTCACTTGCGTCACCTCGACAACCAACACCTCGAGAGCCGTTTCTGTGACTCTCTCGTCCGAGCGAGGGGTCGAGTCGACACCGAACTTCCGACGTAATATTCTGAAATAGAGAATAACTGATATCGCAGACCGGTCCGTCGACACCCTCGGCTGGCCCAATCACGACAACAGCGCCCAGTAAGTCGTCCCCCTTCCGTGGTGAGGATGATGTCGCACAGTATTGCCGATTCAACAATAGCGTTAATGTCCGCTGACAATCGTCCCGTATGACAGCCCCAACGGTCACGGTCTGGAACGAGTTCGTCCACGAGCGAGAGAGCGACGTCGTCGCGGAGATTTACCCCGAGGGCATCCACGCGGTGATCGCCGACGCGCTCGACGCGCACGGCTTCGAGACCCGAACGGCCACACTCGACGAACCCGAGCACGGGCTCACCGAAGAAGTGCTTGACGACACCGACGTACTGACGTGGTGGGGCCACGCCGCCCACGACGAGGTCGACGACGAGATCGTCGAGCGCGTCAAAGAGCACGTCCTCGACGGTATGGGACTACTCGTCCTCCACTCGGCGCACTACTCGAAGATCTTCAAATCGCTGATGGGGACGACCTGTTCGCTGAAGTGGCGCGAGGCCGCCGAGCGCGAGCGTCTCTGGGTCGTCGAGCCGAGTCACCCCATCGTTTCCGGTCTCGACGACGACTACATCGAACTGGAGGAGGCGGAGATGTACGGCGAGCGCTTCGACATCCCCACCCCCGAGACGCTCGTCTTCAACAGCTGGTTCGAGGGCGGCGAGGTGTTCCGCTCGGGGTGCTGTTACCGCCGCGGCGCGGGGAAGGTGTTTTACTTCCGCCCCGGCCACGAGACGTACCCCGTCTACCACGACGAGACCATCCAGCAGGTTCTCGCGAACGCCTGTGAGTGGGCTGCATCGGGCGAGGACCAGCCGTCGCCCACCTATGGCAACGCCGACCCGATAGAAGATATCGACACGAGCGACGACCGTACGGTTCACTGAATCGCCGCAGGCGACTCGGTGCGGTTTCCAGCGAGCGTCCGCAGAGCGGGGATGGACGGGCAGTTGCTGAGCCGATCTGTCTACCACGCGCCCGAGTACGACCCGGTTCGACGGGACGTATCCGAACGTCGGAGAGAGGGACGACAGCCGGTCCGTTCGTCAGGCGAACCCGCTGACGATTTCGTCGGCGTGATCGAGCGTCCCGTACGAGTCGGGGCGCTCCTCGGCCTCGTAGATGAGCCAGTCGAAGCCGTGATCTTCGACCAGTTCGACGGTCACCGACAGGTCGAGGTCGCCGTCGCCGACTTCGACAGGTTCGCCCGTCTCGGCGTCGTAATCCTTCAAGTGAACCAGTCGGACGCGGTCGGCATGCTCGTCGAGGTACGAGAGCGGGTCGTAGCCAGCGGCGCCGACCCACCCGAGATCCAGCTCGAAGCCGACGTTCTCGGTCGCCTCGATCAGATGCGTCAACGCCGGTTCCCCGTCGAGGTCGACGAACTCCTGATTGTGGTTGTGGTACTGCAGCGAGACGCCGTGGTCGTCGAGGTCGTCGGCGACGGCCGACAGCCGCTCTGCGGCCGCCTCGACCGCGTCGACGGATTCGAAGTGGTCAGCGTCGAGCCACGGGACCGCGACATCGTCGCATCCGAGTTCGACGTACGGCTCGACCGCCTCGCCCGGTCCGTCCTCGAGTTCGTCCAGACCGACGTGTGCGCCAGCGACGTCGAGTCCGGCGTTCTCCAGCGCGGACGCCACCGCCTCGACGCTCTGATCGCCGAGTCCGGCGAACTCGACACCGTCGAACGCCGTCTCGCCGACGCGCTCGATGACGGTCGGCAACGGGTCATCCACCGCGTGAACGCTGTACAGCTGGAACCCTTGTGAGGTCATGGCGCAACGTTCCGCGGTCGGAGTCATAAATCTCCGTGATTGTTCAAAGGTTGCCTGTTCCGTCGACGCGCGACGGGCGCGGACTTTTTGCTCTCGCGGTTGTATCGTACACACGATGTCGAAGACAATCGTCGTCACCGACTGGGACTTTCCGGACCTCTCCGTCGAACAGTCGGTCGTCGCCGACACCGACGTGACGCTCGTCTCGGCGCAGGCGGAGACGCCGAGCGAGGTGATAGACGCCGCCGAGGGGGCCGACGGACTACTCGTCCAGTACGCGCCGGTGACCGAAGAAGTGCTAGAGGCGCTGGGGGTCGACGCCGTCGGTCGCTACGGTATCGGCGTGGACAACGTGGACGTCGACGCGGCGACCGCCCGCGGCGTGTACGTTCTCAACGTCCCCGATTACTGTCTCGACGAGGTACCGACGCACGCGCTGAGTCTCCTTCTGGCCTGCGCCCGACGCGTCGCGCAGTACGACCACGAGGTGAAATCCGGCACCTGGGACTGGACGAGCGGGAGACCCATCGACCGGGTCGCCGGTTCGACGCTCGGGCTCGTCGGGTTCGGCAAACTGCCGCGCCGCCTCGTCGACCTCGTTTCGGGGTTCGAGTTCGAGGTTCTGGTGTACGACCCGTACGTCGACGCCGAGGAGATCGAAGCCGCCGGGGCGGAGAAGGTGTCGTTCGGCGCGCTGCTGGAGCGGTCGCGCTTCGTCTCCGTTCACGCGCCGCTGACCGACGAGACGCGGGGACTGTTCGACGCCGACGCCTTCGAGCGGATGCGCGACGACGCCGTCCTCGTGAACACGGCCCGCGGCGGACTCGTCGACGTCGACGCGCTGGTGACGGCCGTCGACGAAGGGCATATCGCCGGGGCGGGCATCGACGTGCTGCCGGAGGAACCGCCGGAGCCGACGCCGCCGCTCGACCACCCGAACATCGTCTACACGCCACACGTGGCCTGGTACTCCGAGCAGTCCAGTACCGAGATGCGCCGTCGGGTCACCGAGGACGTTCTCGGTGTCGTCACCGGCGACGCACCGACGAACCCGGTGAACGACCCCAGCGGAGACTGAGTTCGACGGGGCCGCTTCCGATTCGATTCGCGGGCGTCGGTCGCGCGGGATCGTGAACCGGGCTCTCAGTCGTGGCTCTCGGCTCGGCCGACCGCTGCGGGCGTCAGTACCCCGGATTCGACCATCTCTTCGAGCGGGTTGTCGTCGACGTCGAGCGGGAGGTCGACCCGGCCCCGGCGGCGAACCGACTCGTAGCCGGCGAACAGGATTTCCGCCGTGTTAAGTCCGAACCGTCCGGCCTGGGACTACTGAGCCATGACAACGACATCCTCACTCGTCGTCGGCATCTCCTCTGACGTGATTCGGGGGGATCGCGTATCCGCCCGCGTTCGGCGTTCGACAGCTCTTCTAGCGTCTCCGGACTCGGTGCCACATCTCGATAAGGTCGACGAGCACATCGCACAGCACTCCTCGGCCACGGACGACTCACGTCGGAGTAAGTGTTCTCGGGCGCGAACGGTTCGATGGGATATAATTCTTTTCTTCAGTACTACCAGCGTGGTCGTTCAGTTTCAGACTCGGAGACCCGTTTGATAGTGGTGAATTCGAAACTATGAGGAACACGTCACGTTATACTGCAAAATAACGTTTCCGTAATTGACAACCTGCGGCGAAACGCGGGTCGAGTGCGGTAGAACCCACTCGTCGCTGAAAATCTTTATATGGTCGCCTCCGTAAGTTTCAGCTATGTCATCGACACTTGCTACGGGGGAAGCCGCACGATTCACGGTGCGAAACATCGGCGGTATCGACGAAACCACAGTCGAAATCCCGCCGGGCATCACGGTGCTCGCGGGACGAAACGCGACGAACAGGACGTCATTTCTGCAGGCGGTTATGGCGGCGATGGGTAGCGAGCGAAGCTCGTTGAAGGGCGACGCCGACGAGGGACACGTCGAACTCGAACTCGGCGACGAACTGTACACTCGGACGCTGAAGCGAACCGGCAGCGGCGTGACCGCGACCGGTGACCCGTATCTCGACGACGCCGATGTCGCCGACCTCTTCGCGTTTCTCCTCGGGGACAACGAGGCGCGCCGGGCGGTCACGCGCGACGCCGACCTCCGCGAGATAATCATGCGACCGGTCGACACCGACGCGATTCGTCGCGAGATATCGAACCTCGAAGACGAGAAATCGCGGCTCGACGACCGCCTCGACGAACTTCAGGACCTCAAGCGCGACCTCCCCGAACTCGAGAACGAGCGGGCGCGCCTGCGCGACGAACTCGAAGCCAAGCGCGAAGAGCTGGCCGAGAAAGAGGCCGAGATAGACGAACACGGCACGGACGTCGACGAGTCGCGCGAGGAGAAGCGCGAACTGGAGACGAAACTCGACGAACTCCGCAACCGCCGCGCCGACCTCGAGACGGTTCGTTCCGACATCGACCTCGAACAGGAGAGCATCGACTCGCTGACGCGCGAACAGCGCGAACTCGAAGCCGAACTCGACGACCTCTCCGACGTCTCCGAGGACCCTGACGCCGACGTCGACCAGCAGATCGGGCAGCTCCGCGAGCGGAAACAGCGTCTCAGTTCGGAGGTGAGCGAACTCCAAAACGTGCTGAAGTTCAACGAGGAGATGCTGGAGGACGGCCCCATCACCGGAACGCTGATGGCCGAAGACGACGAGTCGAAGGCCGTCACCGACCGCCTCGTCGACGACGACTCGGTCGTCTGTTGGACGTGCGGGTCGACCGTCGACCGCGACAACATCGAGGGGACGCTCGACCAGCTCAGAGAGCTCCGCAAGGAGAAACTCGCGACGGTGCGCGACATCGAGGATGACCTCAAAGAGCTCCGGAGTCAGAAGAAAGCACGCGAGAACCGCCGACAGCAGGTCGAGACGGTCCGCCGAAAGCTCGGACGCGTCGAAGACGAACTCGACCGCCGCGAGGAGACGCTCGCCGACAAGCGAAACGAACGAGAACGACTCGGCGAGGAGGTGGCGGCGCTCGAAGAGACGGTCGACGACCTCGAATCGGAGGACTTCAGCGAAGTGCTCGGTCTCCACAAGGAGGCCAACGAACTCGAATTCGAACTCGGACGGCTCGAATCGTCGCTCGAAGAGACCGAATCCGACATCGCCGACGTCGAGGAGGAACTCGCCAGCGAGAGCGACCTGAACGACGAGCGCGAACGCGTCGCTGACGAACTCACCGACCTGCGGACGCGCATCGAGCAGATAGAGACACAGGCTATCTCCCAGTTCAACGAGCACATGGACGCCGTCCTCGGTATCCTGGAGTACGCTAACATCGAGCGCATCTGGATCGAGCGGGTCGAGCGCCGCGTGCGTGAAGGACGGCGGAAAGTCGACAAGGTGGTGTTCGAACTCCACATCGTCCGCAGCACCGACTCGGGGACCACGTACGAGGACACCGTCGACCACCTCAGCGAGTCCGAACAGGAGGTCACCGGCCTCGTCTTCGCGCTCGCGGGGTATCTCGTCCACGATCTCTACGAGTCGGTCCCGTTCATGCTGCTCGACTCGCTGGAGGCGATCGACTCCGACCGAATCGCCGGACTCGTCGACTATCTCTCGGAGTACGCGGAGTTCCTCGTCGTCGCGCTCCTGCCCGAGGACGCGCAGGCCATCGACCACGAGGACGCCCGTATCTCCGAAATCTGAGACGTTCCCGCCGACTGTTCTCGCCGCTGCTCTCCTCACTCTCTCGTCCCGCCGCTCTTCGAGACGCCTTCGCCTCCGAGAGTCTCTATGTACCTGGTTTACTCGGCGGTGTCCGCGTTCGACGAATCGGGCTGACAGTCACAACCCCCGCGCTCAAGCAGGTCGTCGATGCCGTACTGGGCACCGCACTCTTCGCACAGGACGCTCATCTCGACCAGCAGTCGGAACTCGCCGAGGGTGATGTGTTCGTTTCCCTGCAACTGTTCGAGGTTACCTTCGGTGACGGTTGCCGCGCGCGACCGGAGCCGCTGGATGCTCTGCGTCGCGTTCTCGACTCGGTCGGCGTCGCTCGATCGCTCGTACTCCGCGCCGCGGTACTCCTTGAGGTACGAACGAATCGCCTGATAGGTGACGAAGTCGCGCTCTACGCTGTCGATGTCGATGCCTTCGCGTTCGAGTCTGACCCGTGCTTCCGTCCGCATCCCGCTGCTCACCTCGTCGTCGGTCAGCAAACGGTAGACGTTCTCGACTTCGCCGTCGAGCGTCGACGCTCCCGCGGCCGTCATCGCCGCTTCGAGCACGCGCCGGTTGAACCGGTCGGCTAAATCCCGGAGGCTGTGTCGTCGTTCGCCTTCTCCGGTCCAGAGTCGCTCGAGTCGCTGCCCGAATTCGGGTCCGAGGTCGTACGCTTTGATGACGCGAGCGACCTTGCTGTTTGGCCGCTCGGGACCATCGTCCGTCTCGTCCGTGTCCATATTACCCCTATTTTGGTGAGCGGACGGTTTAATCGTACGGGTTCCGAGCAGCAAACGTAACAACACTATCGATGTTATTTCGAGCGGGTGAACTCGGAGACGGGAGTCGCAGCGACGAGAGAACTACGTCCCTTCGGACGTTTCGGCCACTCGGTCGTTTCCCGAAGCGAAACGATCGATGTCGTCCGGCCGCCCGCGTCCCCCGAACCCTCCCGAACAGCGCACACTCCTGCAGTCGTTTCGACAGCGGCGGGCGCCGCAGCGTCCGAGACGGGCGTTTGGGCACGGAAGCGTCGAGTCCGAGCATCGACGGAGCGGTTCGAGACGGCGCCGCCCGCGAGGTTCGTTCTCTACCTGGAAACGCTACTGTCGGAGGAGTGCGACTTCTATCGCGTTGGCGGTACTGACGACGAGTCCCGCGAGGTCCTCTTCGAGTTTTTTTCCGCTCATCTGGTCGATGCTTCCGGAGACGCTGATGGCACCGACCGGACGCCCGGAGGCCGTCACCGGCGCGGCGACGCACTGCACCGACGGGAGATGCTCGCCCCGCTCGAAGGCGAGTCCCCGGTCCCCGACCGACCGGAGTTCCTGTCGGAGCGCCCGCTCGTCGGTGATGGTCTTCTCGGTCAGCGAGGGGAGTCCGCGCCGTTCGAGCACCGCCTCGACCTGTTCATCGGAGAACCGCGAGAGAATCGCCTTCCCACCGGCGGTCGCGTGGAGGTAGACTCGTCCGCCAGCGGGCGGTAGATAGCCGGAGGTCTCGAACTCCTCGCCCGCCCGGTACGCGTAGACGCCGTAGCCGTGCTCGACGACCATCAAGTTCGTGACCGAGCCGGCTGTCTGCGACAGATTCTCTATCGCTGGTTTGGCTATCGAGACGAGTTCAGAGCGGTTCCGAACCCGATTTCCGACGCCAAGAAAGCGGAAGCCGAGTCGGTAGGTCCCCTCCTCCTTGACGACGTAGTTCAGCGATTCGAGCGTCGTTAGGTGCTTGTGGACGGAACTCTTCGAGAGCCCGATCTCCTCTGCGATTTCGGTGACGCCGGCGGAATCCCGCTGTTCGAGCGCTTCGACGATTCGAAACGTCGTCCGAACCGACCCGACCGGATACCGTTCGTCCCTGCTCATACGCTCTCCTCTCGGCCGACCGTTATAGCGTTTCCCCTCGGGAAACGCCTTGACGGCGGCGACCGAAGCAGTTCCGGGGCTACTCGCGCTCTCATCGGCGAAACGACGCTCGTCGTGGAGACACTTCGATTTCGTTTCTCGATAGAGAACGCTGCCGGAGTCTCGACACAGAGTCGACCGGTGGCGAAGACGATGGAGTGGTGTGCGGGCGGGGGTAGCGGTCGGTCGCGACTCGGGACAGTCGTCACTCGCGCTGAAGAGACGGTAGTGTCCGGCACTCGTCGCCGAGGGCAGAAGTCGAATCCGAAGACGGCTACAGGGTTTGTTTGTACGCCCGGAACGCGTCGTCGTCCATCACGACGGAGCGGCCGCCGTCGACGAGGAGGCTCTCGCCGGTGACGAACGCCGCGTCGTCGCTCGCTAGAAACGTCGCTACGCCCGCGACGTCGCCGGGCTGTCCGATTCGGTCGAGCGGATGGAGCTCCTCGACGGCCTCGTAGCGTCCGTCTTCGAGTTCCTCCCGGGTCCGTTCGACCTCTATCCACCCCGGATTGATGGTGTTCGCCCGGATACCGATGGGACCGAGTTCCAGCGCCATCGCCCGCGTCATCCCGTTGATGCCCGCCTTCACCGCGTTGTACGGAAAGTGCTCGGGCATCGTCACGAACGCGTGGTTCGAGGAGATGTTGACGATGCTCCCCCCATCCGACATGTGGCCGATCGCGTGCTTGGCGGCCAACCAGTACGCGCGGAAGTCGGTTTCGAGCACGAACGACCAGTCGTCGAGCGTCGCCTCCTCGACCCCCGTCTCGGTCTGGACGCCCGCGTTGTTGACGAGCACGTCCACGCCGCCGTACTCGTCGACGGTCCGCTCGACCAGCGACTCGATGTCGTCGGGGTCGCGCACGTCGCAGCGGACGAACGTCGCGTCGCCGGCCGTCGGCGCGTTGTGAATCTCGCGAGCGACCGCCTCGCCCGCGGCCTCGCTGCGACCGGAGACGACGACGTCCGCGCCCTCGGCGGCGAAGCGACGACAGATGCCGGCGCCGATGCCGCGCGTCGACCCGGTGACGATGGCGACTCGATCGCTGAGGCGGCCGTCCCTCGCGGGGAGGCTGACGCTGCCGTTCTCGCTGCCGTCGGGGAGGTTCACCATTCGGCGACGCTCCCGTCGTCGTTGCGCCACACCGGGTTGTGCCAGTCGACGGTCTGTTCGGCCTGCTGTTCGACGTACTCCTCGTTGATCTCGATGCCGAGGCCGGGGTCGTCCGGGACGTCGACGTAGCCGTCGTCGTAGTGGAACACGTCCGGGTTCCGGAGGTAGTCGAGCACGTCGCTCGTCTCGTTGTAGTGGATGTTGAGACTCTGCTCTTGGATGAGCGCGTTCGGCGAACAGGTGTCGACGTGGATGCAGGACGCGAGCGCGATGGGGCCGAGCGGACAGTGAGGCGCGACGGCGACGTCGTACGCTTCGGCCATCGCGGCGATCTTCTTCACCTCGGTGATGCCGCCGGCGTGCGAGAGATCCGGTTGGATGACGTCGACCGCCTGCGACTCGAACACTTCCTTGAAATCCCAGCGCGAGAACATCCGTTCGCCCGTCGCGATGGGGATGGTCGTGTGGGCAGCGATCTCGGGGAGCGCGTCGTTGTGTTCGGGGAGCACCGGTTCCTCGACGAACATCGGCTCGAACGGCTCCAGCGCGGCCGCGAGCCGTTTCGCCATCGGCTTCGAGACGCGCCCGTGGAAGTCGACGCCGATGTCGGTCTCCGGGCCGACCCGTTCGCGGACCTCCCGCAGCCTGTCGACCGCGGATTCGACCGACGCGGGGTTGTCGACGCGACGCATCTCGGAGGTGGCGTTCATCTTCAGCGCGGTGAACCCCTCCGAAACTTTCTCGGCGGCGGCGTCGCCGACCTCCGAGGGTCTGTCGCCGCCGATCCACTGGTAGACGCGGACGCGGTTCCGCGCTCGGCCGCCGAGCAGTTCGTAGATGGGCGCGCCAAAGTGTTTGCCTTTGATGTCCCACAGCGCCTGATCGATGCCCGCGATGGCGCTCATGAGGATGGGGCCGCCGCGGTAGAAGCCGCCGCGGTACATCCGCTGCCAGTGGTCCTCGATGGCGTGGGGGTCCTCACCGAGGAGGTAGTTATCCATCAGCTCTTCGACGGCTCTTTCGACCGTCTTCGCGCGGCCCTCGACGACCGGCTCGCCCCAGCCGACCGTGCCGTCGCTCGTCTCGATGCGCAGGAAGAGCCATCGTGGCGGTACTTCGTACAGGTCGTAGTCGATTATCTTCGTCATAGTTTCTGTGTCGTTGTCGTGGTTTGTCGTCGCGTGCCGGGCGTGCGGCGGCGTGACGGCCAACGGTCAGTCGAGCGTCGGGAGATACGCCTCGTTCGCCGCGATGAGTTCCTCGGTCATCTCGTGGATCTCGTCGAGCGTCAGCGCTGCGGCAGTCAGAGGGTCGAGTTTGACCGCCCGGTGGACCGCCTCGCGGTCTCCCTCCAGCGCGCCCTGCACCGCGAGCTGTTGGACGCTGACGTTCGTCCGGACGAGCCCGACGAGTTCCGGCGGGAGGTCGCCGACCGAACACGGGTGGATACCCGTGCCGTCGACGAAACACGGCACCTCGACGCACGCCTCGTCGGGGAGGTTCCGGATCGCGTCCGTGCGGTTGCTCACGTTCAGATTGAACCGT